>JBOFXO010000412.1:0-1411 GCA_051654185.1 Vibrionaceae bacterium
AAAGATCTGCTATTGCAAAGCTATATGTATGATTTTTTAGAAAAGTTTTCGCCGCATCTGACCAAAGAGCGCTTAGAAAAGTTGATGCGCCAGCCAAGTCAAGAAAATGTGACGAAATTATTTTGTGATGTTGAATTGCCGCTGCATTAACGTAGACAAAGGATGCTTAGAGTAAAGAGGCTACCATTTCTTTTTGCGCTCAAACATCATTTCGTGCTCTTTCGCTTCTTTGTCTGCTAAGCTTTTTTGCTCAATTAACATCAGGCTTTCATTGTGTTGCTCAAGTTCGATTTCAGTGATGATGGCGCCGAATTTGAGTTTTGCTTCTTGGCAGTAAGGCAGATCACGATTATTGATCACCTCCATCGCTTTTTGCGCAAGCTGCAAGGCAACCCCTGACTGCTTTTTCTCACGCGCGTCGTTTACGCGTTTGAGCAAGTTTTCTATATTGATTTTTAGCTGCATTTGCTCAAGTCTGCTGTTTTCATTGATGAATGTTTGTGTAGCTAAGTGCCCTTTGGTGTGCTCAGATTTAATGACGGTGCGTAATTTTTTTACAAGCTTTAGCATAGAAATGGTTTTTCTGTCATCGTCTGGAATAGCAAATGACATGGGATCTTTTTCTTGGTAGTTACTTTTTATTAAATTGATTTGATTTTCAATAGCTGCCGCTCTGACTCCTAAGTTGGGGTCTTTAGGATCAAGCGATTGCATCACGCGTAAGGTTTCAACCATTTTTTTATTTAAGCAGATCAACAGATCAGCGCTATAAGGCAAATTGTGCACATTGCCAATAAGCTCTTCGGTCGCATCAATGACAGCGATGTGTTTCGCCGCTTCTTTTCTTTTATAATTGGCGATCTGCTGGCGCTGTTGAGTAACGATGTTATAGCCAATTAGCAAAGAAAACAGCGCAAGGCATAGCCCAATAACAAGAGCGATATCCATAGAAAGACTCTTTTAGTGAGAAAAAGAAAAATGATCCTTTAAATAAGATATACCAGAAAACTGATTGTGCATGGTTTATAAGCAAGTTTTGCGCTCAATAACCTTCTTCGTGACAAATTCTGCAGCTGATCAGGCTAAAGATTGTTTTTTATTGACTTTATTTTCTGTTTGGCGAAAGTGATGCAAGATTTCAAGGGCCATTTTCAACGTTTAGATCAGTATTTATCCCATTATTTGCCCTTTTGGCAATATCGCCCGTTTGAATGGCAAACATTGCCGTGGTGGCAGCTTTCTCCTCAATTGTGTCAATGGCTTAGCTCGCTTGATTTGACACAGCTTGCCAAGCTCAAAGAGTCGCCGCTAATGCTTAGTGAAAAGGTGCAGCGCTTTTTGCCTGAGGTGGCAAATTTTACGGCTCTTTGCCAAGTTACGCAGGCTCCGTGCAATGCGCTTGAGGCGCCAT
>JBOFXO010000413.1:0-6982 GCA_051654185.1 Vibrionaceae bacterium
GTGGCAGCCGGCAAGCGTGGCAAGAATGCCGATATTGCACGGATCTTACAAAAAGAAGGGGAAGCGATGCTTGCTCACGTTGCAAAGGGAAATCGCATCGTGACACTCGATATTCCAGGCACGCCTTGGACTACTGAACAGCTGGCCATCCAGCTTGAAAATTGGAAATGTGATAGCAGGGATGTCTCTATCTTAATTGGTGGTCCAGAAGGGCTATCGCCAGCTTGCAAAGCCGCCGCACAGCAAAGCTGGTCATTATCGCCGCTGACTCTTCCCCACCCGTTAGTGCGGATCGTGATGGCTGAAAGCCTCTATCGCGCTTGGAGTATCACTGCCAATCACCCTTATCACAGGGAATAGAGATGAGAACAAGGCACCACTTGATCCGCAATCATCTAGCTGAATCTCAGCTTTTTTTTCGCCGAGCATGCGTTGCCTTCGGCTGTGTTGTGGTGCTTTTTTGTGTGTTGCTGGCCAATCTTTATTCTTTGCAAATTTTGCAATTTAACTCCTACCACACGCGCTCTAATGACAACCGCATTAAAGTGGTACCAGCGCCGCCTAAACGTGGCCTCATCTTTGATAGAAACGGCAAACTGCTTGCCGATAACCGCCCTGTCACAAGCCTTGAGCTGATCCCTGAGCAGGTAAGCGATCTTGATGAAACCATCGCACGCTTAAGAGTTTTGTTGCCAAGGATCAGCGATAAAGATATAGAAAACTTCAAAAAAGAGAAAAAAAGAAGCCGTCGCTTTGACTCAGTGATGCTGCTTGACAAGCTTAGCGACGAAGAGCAGTCCATTTTTGCAGGACACAGGCACAAATTCACCGGCGTGCAGACCGAAGCCAATCTTAAACGCTTTTATCCCTACGGCGATGCGCTCACTCATGTGATTGGTTATGTTGCCAGAATTAATGATCGTGACGTTATCAGCCTGCGACAAAAAAATCTGTTGCCCGCGTATGCTGGTACGCGTGATATTGGCAAAATTGGCATTGAAAATTTCTATGAAAATGAGCTACATGGTCAAGTTGGTTTTCAGCAAGTTGAAGTCAATAACCGAGGGCGCACCATCAAGGTGCTTGATTCAAAACCGCCGCAAGCAGGTAAAGATATTTACCTGACTATCGATATCGATCTGCAGCTTTACATTCACTCGCTACTTGCTGAGCGCCGCGCCAGTGTCGTTGTGCTCAATCCTAAAGATTCATCGGTGCTAGCAATGGTATCAACGCCAAGCTATGACCCTAATCTGTTTGTACACGGGATCCCGCAAGCTGAATACAATAAACTAATCAGCCCAGCGCGCCCGCTCGTTAACCGCTCAACCATGGGCACCTACCCGCCAGCATCGACCGTGAAGCCGTTTATTGCTATCGCCGCGCTTACCGAAAAAGTGGTCACGCCCAAAACAACACGCAATGATCCTGGCAAATGGTCCATTCCTGGCAGCACATCGGCGTTCCACGACTGGAAACGAGGCGGACACGGACGCGTTAATATTTTGCAATCCATCGAAGAGTCGGTCGATACCTTTTTCTACCAAATTGGGTATGACATGACCATTAATAAACTTGAGCCATGGATGCGCAAATTCGGTTTTGGCCAGCGCACTGGCATCGATATTAAAGAAGAAACGGCCGCTAACATGCCAAGCCCTGAGTGGAAAATTGCTACCGGCCGTGGCAAATGGTTTACCGGCGATACCATTCCCGTTGCTATCGGGCAAGGCTATTGGACCGCAACGCCGCTGCAAATCGCTAATGCCATGGCGATCCTTTTAAACAAAGGAACAGCTAACAAGCCTCACCTGTTAAAAGCGCTGCGCGATCCGCAGACGCTGCAAGTCAACGATGTAAAATTTGAACCACGAAAACTTATCAACAACGTAGCCAAAGAGCACTGGGATTTAGTGCTTGAAGGCATGCACCGAGTGAACCACGGCGCACGCGGCACGGCGCGCAACCGCTTTATCGGCATGAGTTATGAGACCGGCGGCAAAACCGGTACCGCGCAGCTTGTAAGAATTAAGCGTGACGAGAACAACTTAGCGAAAAAGAATGATAACGAGCTGCATGATGACCACGCGCTATACACAGGTTTTGCTCCTTTTGAAAATCCAGAGCTTATCGTTGTGATCTTATTAGAAAACGCCGGCGGCGGCTCTTCGAACAGTGCGCCGCTCGCCCGCAAGATCTTTGACTACGTGCTGCTAAAAGATCAGCAAATCGCGCAGGCTAGCACCAATGAGGAAATTGAAAAATGAGCACCATTGCAAGCACAGGGCAAACGCCATCGCTATTTAGCCGCCTGCACATTGATCTGCCGCTACTTGTGGCGCTGCTAGCCCTGTTAGGCTTTGGCTTTATGGTGATGTGGAGCGCTAGCGGACAAAATATCGCCATGATGGAGCGCCAGCTTGGGCGCATCCTGCTTGGACTGACGGTAATGTTTGTTTGCGCGCAGATCCCGCCGCGCTACTACGAGCAGTTTGCGCCGCTCTTCTTTTTTAGCGGCGTTTTACTGCTGATCGCCGTGATTTTAGTGGGCGAAGAATCAAAAGGGGCGCAGCGCTGGCTAAACCTTGGTATTGTTACCTTTCAGCCGTCAGAGATCCTCAAACTTGCCGTACCGCTGATGGTGTCTAAAATACTCAGCCGCCAGCCACTGCCGCCAAGCCCCGGCATTCTTTTTTTAGGCTGCCTGCTGATCATGGTGCCCACGCTGCTGATCGCAAAGCAGCCCGATCTTGGCACCTCTATTTTAATTGCCGCATCCGGGATCTTTGTCCTTTTTTTGTCAGGGATCAGCTGGATTTATATCTCAAGCGCGATCGTTTCTTTGCTCGCCTTCTTGCCGGTTTTGTGGTTTTTTTTGATGCACGATTACCAGCGCACGCGCGTTCTTACCATGTTTGCGCCCGACGCCGATGCTAAAGGAAGCGGCTATCACATCATCCAATCAAAAATCGCCATAGGCTCAGGGGGGCTTACCGGAAAAGGCTGGCTGTTTGGCACCCAATCGCAGCTCGAATTTTTGCCAGAGCGCCATACCGACTTTATTTTTGCCGTCATCGCCGAAGAGTGGGGATTTCTTGGTGTATGCGCGCTGCTGCTGCTCTTTTTGCTCATCATTGGCCGCGGCCTATTTTTAGCCAGCACCACACAAAACGCCTTTGGTCGCATGATAGGTGGCAGTATTGTGCTGAGCTTTTTCGTCTATGTGTTCGTCAATATTGGCATGGTCAGCGGCATTTTACCTGTAGTCGGCGTTCCCCTTCCTTTGGTAAGCTATGGCGGTACATCAATGGTCACTTTGATGATAGGCTTTGGCATGTTAATGTCAGTTCATACACACAGAAAAATGTTATCTAAAACATCATAATGAAAATTTATATTCTGACTTTTTTAGCAGCAACCTTTACTGCTACAGCTTTTGCAAATAACCTCAACACAGCAGCAAGCAGTAGCAACTCCTTAAGCAATAACAGCGCTGTCTCCTCAAAGGGCACTGCGCAGACAAGCAAAAAAACAAGCAACAAAAAAAAAGCCGCGCTAGTTCCTACAGGCTTTAAACAAAGCGGCCTTGCTTCTTGGTATGGTCCGCGCTATCACGGCCGGCTGACGGCAAGCGGCGAAAAATTTAACATGCATGCATTAACCGCAGCGCACAGAGCGCTTCCTTTTGGCACTAAAGTTAAAATCACCAATCTAAAAAACAATCAGCATGTTACGGTACAAATAAACGACAGAGGCCCCTATTCTGGCAAGCGGATCATTGATGTCAGCCACGCTGCTGCAAAACGGCTTGGAATGCTGCACAGCGGTCTAGCAAAAGTTCGTATCACCGTCGTTGATAAATAAGGCAACCTTAAGCGGGTTTACTTGATATTTACTGTGAGCTGTTAGCAAAATTTTGACATCCATGCAGAGATTGCCCTACTGATCAACCAATATCGCGTGCGTTTCAGGCTTACTTATGAGTATGATCCCGATGACGCTATTCATATAAAACAGCAATAAAATCTTTTATCTGTATTTTTTATGACGAAAATGGTTAGGCGCGATGTCTAACGAAGAATGTCTAAAAGAACGCCACTCGATAAACCAATGAGTGGCTTAGTTTGGTGCTAGGAATAAGTGCTCATCTTTATGAAAAAATTACCTTTCTTACTTAAATCGTGCTCTGCACTTACGGCAGTGTTTTCGGTTGCCGTCGCAGCAGTTCCCAATATCCTCCCTTCAGCCCCTGAAGTTGCGGCTAAAGGCTATGTGCTATTAGATTACAACTCTGGCAAAGTGTTAGCGCAGCACAATGCCCACGACCGCTTGGATCCGGCAAGCCTAACAAAAATCATGACCAGCTACGTCATTGGCCAAGAGATCGCGCAAGGCAATATTTCCCCTGACGACGATGTCGTTATTAGCAACAAAGCGTGGGCGAAAAACTTCCCTGACAGCTCAAAAATGTTCATTGAAGTGGGCACCACCGTTAAAGTCGCCGATCTCAACCGTGGCATCATCATTCAGTCAGGCAACGATGCGTGCGTCGCTATGGCTGAGCACATTGCAGGCTCTGAAGAGTCCTTTGTTGATCTCATGAATGGCTGGGCGCAAAAAATTGGCTTAAAAGACACCCATTTTACCAACTCACATGGGCTTGATAATCCAAATCTTTACTCCACCCCTTATGAGCTTGCTTTGCTAAGCCGCGCGCTTATTCAAGACGTGCCAGAGGAGTATGCCATCTATAAAGAAAAATCTTTCACTTACAATGGCATCACTCAATATAACCGCAACGGTCTGTTGTGGGATAAAAGCCTTAATGTCGATGGCATGAAAACCGGCTACACCTCAAAAGCAGGTTATAACTTAGTCAGCTCTGCCACCGAAGGCAACATGCGCCTTATTGCCGTTGTGATTGGCACAAGCAGCGCTAACGCACGCAAATCTGAAAGTAAAAAACTGCTTAACTACGGTTTTCGCTTTTTTGAAACCATTAGCCCACATAAAGCCAATGAAACTTTCGTAACTGAAAAAGTGTGGATGGGAAACACCGATCAAGTGCCACTTGGTGTTGCGAAAGACACTTTCATCACCCTGCCACGCGGCATGGCCAAGCAGCTTGAAGCAAGCTTTGTACTTGAAAAACACCTTGAAGCGCCGATCCAAAAAGGCGATGTCATAGGTAAACTTTTCTACAAACTCGGTGATAACGTCGAAGCAGAATACCCACTTGTCGCGCTCGCAAGCGTTGATCAAGGAGGTCTATTTAGCCGTTTGGTTGATTTTGTTGTGATGTTTATCAAAAACCTTTTTAAATAAGCACGTTTTTTCGTGTCATTCAAACGGCAGCGCTTCATCGCCTGCCGTTTTGTTTTTTGCTTGAGTTATGGGCAAAGGCGAATTAGCATGCTGGGGTTAAAATTTGACAAAAGTGATACTATGCAACCAAATCTCACTGCACAATCTCCTGCAACTTTGCGCGATCTGCTGACATTTCCCTGCAAATTTACCTATAAAATCATGGGATATGCCAAACCTGAGCTGCCCGATCGCGTCATTGCTGTGATCCAGCGTCACGCCCCTGGTAACTACAGCCCAACCGTTAAACCTAGCGGCAAAGGGACTTACCATGCTGTTTCTGTCACCATCACCGCAAAAAACATTGAGCAAGTAGAAACCTTATACAAAGAGCTTGCCAAGATCGATATCGTGCGGATGGTGTTATAAGCTAAAGGTTGCGGCTAACATAAAACAACAAACTGGCCGCTATCTAAAGTAACGTGAAAGTTACAACCGCGACAGCGGGGCCCATAGTTCAAAGGAGTGTATAAACGTGGCTACTCCCGTGATTATTCGAAAATTAGGCCTGCAACCTTATTTGCCCATGCTGCGCGCCATGCACGATTTCACTGAGCAGCGCACCGCGCAAACCATTGATGAGCTGTGGCTGCTTGAGCACCCAGCCGTTTTCACGCAAGGACAAGCAGGCAAAACGCAGCATCTGCTTGATCCCGGCTCCATTGACGTGGTGCAAAGCGATCGCGGCGGGCAAGTAACTTACCATGCGCCCGGCCAGCAAATCGCTTATTTTTTGTTTGATCTGCGGCAAAATAGCTTGGGCGTGCGCGATCTGGTAAGCAAAATAGAGCAGAGTTTGATCAATACCTTAAGCGATTTTGGCATTATTAGCTGCGCGCGACGTGATGCCCCCGGC
Source organism: Vibrionaceae bacterium (assembly GCA_051654185.1). GTDB lineage: Bacteria > Pseudomonadota > Gammaproteobacteria > Enterobacterales > Vibrionaceae > Enterovibrio. The sequence continues at coordinate 6,221 of JBOFXO010000413.1, forward strand.
GTTTATGTGGACAATCAAAAAATTGCGTCGCTTGGGCTACGGGTGCGAAAAGGCTGCTCGATGCATGGGCTTGCGCTGAACGTTAACATGGATCTCACCCCTTTCTCGCGCATCAATCCCTGCGGCCTCGTTGGCATGCAGATGACGCAAACGGCTGATCTCAATGGCCCCTCATCGCTAGAAGTGCTACAACCGGTACTTATTACGCATATTTGCCAGCAGTTTAACAAAACCGCTCTTTTTGCCGATCAGCATGAAAACAGCGCGTTTTTTAGCTTTGCATAAGATCAATACAGTTTAATGGTGGTATGTTGATCGCGCGCACAGCAATCGGCGCGTTAAGATCACATCATACAATAAAAATAAACTGACATTTTAATAAGGGGCACCAATGAGCAGCCAGCACTCTGGGAATAAGGGTCAGCAAAATAATGACACGCTGATTGATGAGCCACCGCAACAAACATCAAAACCTGCAAGGCTGCAACCGGGCGTTGGCTACCGTGACGCTGATAAAGTCGCAATCATTCCTGTACAAAATATCGACTGCAACCCAAAGCCTGCCAAACCCGACTGGATGAAGATCAAACTGCCCGCCGATCCCAGCCGCATCGCCCACATTAAAGCGGCGCTGCGCAAAAATAACCTGCATTCGGTGTGTGAAGAAGCGGCTTGCCCTAATTTAGCGGAATGTTTTCACCACGGCACGGCCACGTTTATGATCTTAGGCGCCATTTGTACGCGCCGCTGCCCATTTTGCGA
>JBOFXO010000414.1:0-1728 GCA_051654185.1 Vibrionaceae bacterium
GCACTGTCGCCATCGACTTCGCAATAAGACTGCTCAAAAACAATCGATGCAGAATAAGGGAGTACGTCTGTTAGCTGCAGCGCTGAGTTGATAAAAGCGTGCATGATCATCACTCCTTTAGCGTGGATGCTGCCGCCAAGCTCTACTTTGCGCTCAACGTCGGTGATCTCGCCATCACCATAGTGCACTACGCATGAAATGCGTGCAGGCTCGCCGTAAGAGGTGGGGTGACCGGGCAGATCAAGCACGGTCAGACCATTGACTTGACCGATCTGCTCGCCAGATGTTTCAATAAAAACATAACCTTGATGAATATCTTCTAGCGCGCGCTGCGCAAGGTACCCGCTGCAATAATGGCGTTTTTCATAAGCATGAGTGACGTCATCACTGCTGATCACGTTGTTTTGAGAATAAAAATCAGCCTGTTCAAGCAGCTGCGATAACCACGCAGGGCAAAGCGGCGCTAAATTTTGCGCTTCGGTGTGGCGTGCGCCAACTTGCAGTAGCTTTTGTACCGCGCAGGCTGTGAGCGGTTTTAGCTGCTGCTGTTGCTGCAGCTGCTTGATAAAAGATAAATATGGGGTGATGGTTTCGCGAGTTAATTCAATTTCTTGCTCAAAATGAGCAAACAAGCTTAGCTCAAAAAGCGCAGGCTCTAGCGCATGTAATTCGGCTAAGTGGAGATCATCGCCAAATAAGATCACGCGCACGTCACACGGGAGCGGTGCTGGGGTCGGGCAAAATTGCTTGCCGGTAGCTGAAGGCCACGCGAGCATTTTGCTGGCCAGCACATTTTTTATTTTGGGCAACCAGTGCGGGTTATCGAGCAGCTGCGCAATGCTCAGCAATAAAATACCGTTATGAGCGCGGTGTAGCGCCCCTTGAGAGCAGTGCGGTAGCAGTGGATCGGCGAGATTCGGATGCACTGCGCCAAAAAGCTGCGCTTCATCACACAAAGAAGCGTTAATGACCGTTTCTTGCCCTAAACGCTGCAGCATTTCTAAGATCAGTTGGTAGTAGAGCGGCAGATCGGGGGTGTTAAGCAGCAGTAGCCGTGAAAAGTGCTCACCAAGCGAAAGATGAGAGAGGCTTTGCTGCAAACGTGGCTGCAAGTCCTCAAATGGCAACGGTGCAATATCTGGGTAGGTTTCGATATATGATTGAAAATCCAAAAATTGCGGCGCCGCGCCGCGCCATGTAACTTCTTGCATAAAAATCAACTTTTATAATTAAATGTTCTGCAGTATATACCGAACTTTTAACGACTTAAAAATTTAATGATGCAGCGCAAAATTTGCAATTTAAACTGCGAGCTAGGCGTTTTTATGTAAGATTTTTTGTGCACAAAAGTGGCGATAAATTGGTCTGTTAATTTGTTTCATAAAAAACGCGGCGCGGCTGGCACGCCCCGTTTTTAGACAAAAAAAGCAAAATATTAGTCGATTTGCGCGTTGTGGTAGACGTTTTGCACGTCGTCACAATCATTTAGCATGTCGATAAATTTCTCAAACATCGCTACATCATCGCCGCCGATAGCTACGTTTGTTTGCGGTACGAAAGTGATCTCTTCTACATCAATGTTTGTGTTAGGAAAGCTCTCACTAAGCGCATTTTTGATCTTAAAAAACTCGGTGTGCGGCGCAAAGATGGTGATCATGTTATCTTCAGCTTCAAGATCTGCGACATCCGCGTCAGCCATCAGCAAAGCTTCAAGCACTTCTTCTTCAT
>JBOFXO010000415.1:0-9175 GCA_051654185.1 Vibrionaceae bacterium
GCGGCTGCAGATGACAGAGCCTTTGGCGTTAAAAATGTTAAACGCAAAATCGCTCTTGCAACAATTTGGGATCACAATTGATGTTAAAGACAAGCTGTGCTTGCAAGTATTTACTGTGTGTTGCTGGCTTAAAGATCGAGATATAAAAGCGTTTTTTTATAAATTAGCCAATTATTTATCGGTTGTGCATACCATCAATTACGAAAATATCTCGGATTGGCTATTACAGCAGCTGGTGGTACAAGAGCAAGATTTTAGTTTAGATCAAGCATTCTCGCTGCTAAAGCAATTAACAAACAGTTGCAATGATCAATTTGTAACTGAATGCGCAGCCTTGCTGCGGTATGCTGATGAAAAAGCTGTGATTGATGTATTTAACAATGAAGAACGCATTACCTAACGTATTGTTTTTGATGGGCCCTACTGCATCGGGAAAAACGGGGCTTGCGATAGCGCTAAAACAGCGTTATCCGGTTGAGATCATCAGTGTTGATAGCGCACTGATTTATCGTGGAATGGATATCGGTACGGCTAAGCCTACTGCAGCAGAGCTTGCTTTAGCGCCGCATCGTTTGATTGATATTTTAGATCCTGCGCAGGCGTACAGCGCTGCCGATTTTTGTTGCGATGCAAAGCAGCAAATTGAGCAGGTGCTAGCTAATGGCAATATTCCGCTGCTTGTAGGCGGAACAATGCTTTACTTTAAGGCTTTATTGCAAGGTTTATCGCCTTTGCCGCCTGCAGATCCTGCTGTGCGTGCGCAGATAGAAGAACAAGCAAGCAAGCTTGGCTGGGAGCATTTGCATAGTGAGTTGTGCCGTATTGATCCTGTGGCGGGAGCAAGAATTCACGTTAACGACTCGCAGCGTCTTGCGAGGGCTTTAGAGGTGTATTTGATTTGCGGAAAAACATTAACTGAATTGACACAGGTGCAAGGCTGCGGTTTACCGTATAATGTGCAACAATTTGCTATTGCTCCTGCTGAGCGCGCGGTTTTGCATCAACGCATCGAGCAGCGCTTTCACGCAATGATTGCGGCTGGATTTGAGCAAGAAGTGAAAACTCTGCATTTGCGAGGTGATCTGCATCCAGATATGCCTTCAATTCGCTGCGTAGGTTACCGGCAAATGTGGGATTATTTGGATGGAAATTGTTCTTACGATGAAGCTATTATGCGAGGAATATTCGCAACGCGTCATTTAGCTAAGCGGCAATTAACTTGGCTTAGAAGTTGGCAAAATGTGACATGGCTAGATAGTGATGAGCTTGATGTGGCCGTGCAAGCCGTTGCGGCGAGTTTCACCTGATATTTTTTCGGCAGCAGCAATTCGCCTGCCGTTTTTGTTAAGAATAAATATAAATTATAAGGAAAATCAAAATGGCTAAGGGGCAATCTTTGCAGGATCCATTTTTAAATGCGCTGCGCCGCGAACGCGTACCCGTTTCCATTTATTTGGTAAACGGTATTAAACTACAAGGGCAAATCGAGTCGTTTGATCAATTTGTTATTTTATTGAAAAATACAGTAAATCAAATGGTTTATAAGCATGCCGTTTCTACTGTTGTACCAGCACGTCCCATCAATCATCATCAAATGATTTCTGAGCGCGGAGCTGATGAACAGCTTGAAAAATTAGAAGATTGATTATTAAGGAGTAATGCGCTTGTTTGATCGCTATGAAGCAGGTGAGCAGGCCATTTTAGTTCATATTAATTTTAGCCAAGTTGTGGATGGCGATGATTTGCATGAATTTGAAATGCTTGCCAGCTCTGCCGGCGTTGAAATTTTAAAAGTGATAACCGGTAGCCGTCAGGCTCCGCACTCTAAATATTTTGTTGGCGAGGGAAAAGCGCAAGAAATTGCCGACGCCGTGCAGGAAACTGGAGCGCAGCTAGTTATTTTCAACCATAGCTTAACGCCTGCACAAGAGCGTAACTGCGAGCGTTTAATGCAGTGTCGCGTAGTTGACAGAACGGGGCTGATTTTAGATATTTTTGCTCAAAGAGCCCGAACCTACGAAGGTAAACTGCAAGTTGAATTGGCGCAATTGCGCCATCTTTCAACGCGGCTTGTGCGAGGCTGGACCCACCTAGAAAGACAAAAAGGTGGGATCGGCCTGCGTGGACCTGGTGAAACGCAGCTTGAGACGGATCGCCGTTTGCTGCGCGAGCGGGTTAAAACCATTTTAAGCCGTTTGGACAAGGTGGCAAAGCAGCGAGAGCAAGGACGGCGTGCCCGCACCAAGGCACAAATGCCAACCCTGTCGTTAGTTGGCTATACAAACGCAGGAAAATCTACTTTATTCAATCAGATAACTTCTGCGAACGTGTACGCGGCTGACCAGCTTTTTGCTACACTCGATCCGACACTGCGTAAAATTGTGGTCGCCGATGTCGGGGATACAATTTTAGCGGACACGGTAGGGTTTATTCGTCATTTGCCACACGATCTTGTTGCTGCATTTAAAGCGACGCTACAAGAGACGCAGCAAGCGACTTTGCTTGTGCATGTGGTTGATGCGAGTGATGAGCGTTTTGCTGATAACATTTCGGCGGTTAATTCAGTGTTAACTGAAATTGATGCTAATGATGTTCCCGTGCTGCTAGTCATGAACAAAATTGATGCAATGGAAAATGTGTCGCCGCGTATTGAACGCGATGATGAAGGTGTAGCTAAGGCTGTTTGGATCTCTGCGGCAACGGGTGTGGGGGTTGATTTACTTTTTTCTGCATTGAGTGAGCGACTTGCAGGAAGAATGGTGCAGCACAGTTTGCGCATACCCCCTGCTGAAGTGGGTAAGTTACACAGCAAACTCTATCAACTGCGTTGCATTGTCATGCAACAGTATGATGAAGATGGGTATTTGCGAGTAGACGTGCGCTTGCCTCAGGTTGATTGGCTTAGACTATTAAAGCATGAGAATGGTTTATTGGATGGCTTTATCATCCAAGAATAGGCTGTTACAGTACTAAAATTATCATTATATTTACTGGATGGAGTGTTCTGATGGCGTGGAATGAGCCTGGAAACAACGGTAGTCAAGACAACGATCCATGGGGTAATAAGCGTGGGGGGCGCAATCAAGGCCCGCCAGATCTTGATGAATTATTTAGCAAATTTAGCCGCAAATTGGGTGGGCTTTTTGGCGGAAACGGCAAAGGTCCACAGCTTGCAGCGCCAGGGATTGGCCTTGGTGTGGCCGCCGCAATTGGCGCTGTGGTTTGGGTTGCCTCCGGTTTTTACACCGTAGGAGAAGCTGAGCGTGGCGTAGTGCTGCGTTTTGGTCAGTATGATCGTATTGTGCAGCCTGGTCTTAACTGGAAACCCACTTTTGTTGACGACGTGATCCGTGTTGATGTGCAAACTACCCGCTCGCTACGTAGCGCAGGGCAGATGCTAACCCGTGATGAAAACGTGGTACGCGTTGCGATGGATATCCAATATCGCGTTTCAGATCCTGCTAAGTATCTGTATTCTGTTACAAATGCCGATGACAGTTTGCTGCAAGCGACCGATTCTGCTTTGCGCGCAGTCATTGGTGATGGCGTGATGGATGAAGTGCTGACAACAGGCCGTCAGGTGATAAGACAGCGCACTGAGATGGAAATTAATCGCATTATTGACCGCTATGATATGGGCCTGATTGTGGTTGATGTGAACTTTGATACCGCACGCCCACCAGAGCAAGTTAAAGACGCCTTTGATGATGCAATTGCCGCGCGCGAAGATGAAGAGCGTTTTATTCGCGAATCAGAGGCTTACCGTAATGGTATTTTGCCGCAAGCGACAGGTCGTGCTGAACGGATCAAAAAAGAAGCCTTAGGATATAAAGAAAAAACAGTGAATGAGGCTCTAGGTGAAGTGGCGCAGTTTGAGCAGCTTTTACCTGAATACCGTTTAGCGCCAGAAGTCACTCGCAATCGTTTGTATATAGAAGCGATGGAAAAAGTATTTAGCAGCAGCAGCAAAGTGTTGATCGATAGCAGCGCGAGCAGCAACAATATGTTGTATTTGCCAATTGATAAGCTTATCGGCCAACCATCTGCAGCATCACAGAAACAAAATCGAACCGCGACCTATGATGGTTCGTCAGAGGAGCTAGCGTTGCCTGAGCAGCCTATATCAACACAGAAGTCTACTTCATCGCGTCAAGGGAGATATTAATTATGAAAAAATTTTTAATTCCTCTCTCCGTCGCAGTTGTTGTTGGTGTGCTCTCTTCGTTGTTTGTGATCCAAGAAGGTGAGCGTGGCATTGTGATCCGTTTTGGACGCGTGCTAAAAGCGAGCAACGAAGCTGCCAGAATTTACGAGCCAGGCTTGCAGATCAAAGTGCCATTTTTTGATAGCGTGAAGCTGTTTGATGCGCGCATTCAAACGATGGATGACCAGTCGGATCGTTTTGTCACCTCTGAGAAAAAAGACGTGATCATTGATTCGTATGTGAAGTGGAAAATTGCTGATTTTGGCAAATATTACCTCTCTACTGGCGGCGGCAATAAACTGACCGCAGAAAGTCTGTTGCAGCGTAAAGTAGCAGATGGCTTGCGTGCTGAAATTGGTTCAAAAACAATTCAGCAGTTGGTTTCTGAAAAACGCGAAAAAGTGATGATGAATGTGCTGACGCAAGCACAGCAGAGTGCGCAAGATCTTGGCATCGATGTTATTGATTTGCGGATCAAAAAAATCAACTTGCCTGATGAGATCAGTGAGTCGATTTATCAGCGCATGCGTGCGGAGCGAGAAACAGTTGCGCGTCGCCATCGTTCACAAGGTCATGAAAAAGCTGAAGTTATTCGCGCGCAAGCAGAGCTTGAAGTTGCAACTTTATTAGCACAAGCTGAAAAAAGTGCACGAGTTACGCGCGGTGAGGCTGATGCACAAGTTGCGAAAATTTTTGCAACGGCGTTTAATAAAGACCCTGATTTTTATAAATTTTTGCGTTCATTGCAGGCTTATAAGAAAAGCTTTAGCAATAAATCGGACCTTTTAGTTGTTGATCCGAGCAGCGAATTTTTCCAATACATGAAAAATCCTGCTGCAAAATAAAATATTTTGAATTTGCAAAAGACAAGGCTTTTTCCTTGTCTTTTTTTATTCTTTTTTGTTAAGTAGCTCCCTATCTGAGTAACGTCAATGCACTTGTGCGTGTCGGCTCACTTACGCGCATCTTTTCATTATAAAATCAGCGCGATAAGATAGGCTACTCCAGCCAATACGATCAGATTTTAACCAAGGACGTTTTGATGACAGGCGCAAAAAAACAACATCGACGCGATGAGATTTTGCAAGCTCTTGCCCAAATGCTCGAGTCAAGCGATGGTTCTCAGCGGATCACTACAGCTAAGCTTGCTTCGCAAGTGGGTGTATCAGAGGCGGCGTTGTATCGCCATTTTCCTAGTAAAGCGAGTATGTTCGAAGGGTTAATTCAATTTATCGAAGAGTCTTTATTAAGTCGGATCAATCTGATCCAAGCGGAAGAAAAAGATACATTTGAGCGCTTGCGCCTTATTTTACGTTTATTATTAGGGTTTGGTGAGCATAATCGCGGGTTATCGCGCATCATGACGGGTCACGCTTTGGTTTTTGAGCAAGATAAGCTGCAAGAGCGTATCAATTTATTGCTAGCCAAAATAGAGACTCAGCTGCGCCAAGTGTTAAAAGAGGGGCGGCTGCGCGAAGGTAAAAGTTTAGCGGTGCATGAAAATGTGTTGGCAGCGCAGCTTATTTGCCATATTGAAGGCAGCTACAGCCGTTTTGTGCGATCGAATTTCACGCATTCAATTTCAGCCGATTTTGACCAGTATTGGGCATTTTTAAGCGAACAGCTTTACGCTACCGCAAGTCATGTAGCCACCAATCAATGCGAAGAGGTTGCAAGCTAAGCAAAGCGCGCAGATATTATACGCGCTTGCAAAGTGCTAAAGCTGCCGCTATGAACGAGGCGCGCCGTACTGTTTTTGATGAGCTAACATAAGCTGCAGCGTATCGTCAGCGCATTTGTCGTGCTGCTGCAAATAGCTTATCAAAATATCTAAATTGATTATCGAGATCACCGGGCAATTAAAATCGCGTTCAATCTCTTGGATAGCAGAAAGTCCGCTAGTGCCTTTTTCTTGCCTATCAATAGCAACAACGACGCCAGCGAGTGTTGCCTGATGGGCTTGGATCAGCGCCATAGATTCACGAATAGCGGTTCCGGCGGTGATCACGTCATCTACGAGAAGGACGCGCCCGTTTAACGCGCTGCCCACTAAAATACCGTTTTCACCGTGCGTTTTGGCCTCTTTGCGATTAAAGCAGTAAGGTTTATCGCAGTCATGCTGGGTTGCTAAAGCGATTGCTGCAGCGCTTGCGATAGGGATCCCTTTGTAAGCGGGGCCAAATAAAAGATCAAATGGCAACTCTGCGTCCATAATGGCTGCTGCGTAAAATTCGCCCAGTTTAGCAAGGCTTTTTCCACTATTAAAAAGGCCGGTGTTAAAAAAATAGGGGCTTGGACGACCTGATTTTAATGTGAATTTGCCAAATTGTAATACGTTGTGGCTTAGTGCAAATTCAATAAATTGTTTTTGATAAATTTTCATTGTTTCACCGTACTGGCTAATGCTGCTTTTTGAATGGCAACAATATCTTCAATCCCTTTTCGAGCAAGCGCGAGCATGGTATTAAGCTCTTCAGTGGTAAATGGCGCAGCTTCTGCAGTGCCTTGTACTTCAATCATGCGTCCATCTTCTAGCATGACGATATTCATGTCAGTATCGGCTTGAGAGTCTTCGCTGTATTCAAGATCGCAAATGGCATTGCCTTGGTAGATCCCGACAGAGATGGCTGCAACATGGCCACGCATAGGATTTGCAGTTAACTTACCTTGTGTTTTAAGGCTTTGCAGGGCGTCGGCAAGCGCGACACTTGCGCCGCTAATTGCCGCTGTGCGTGTGCCGCCATCGGCTTGGATAACATCGCAATCAATGGTGATCGTAATTTCACCAAGCGCTTTAAGATCGACTGCGGCGCGCAGGCTTCTTGCGATAAGGCGCTGAATTTCCATGGTACGCCCGCTTTGTTTTCCACAGGCCGCTTCACGGCGATTTCGCGTGTGTGTGGCGCGCGGTAACATGCCATATTCTGCTGTGACCCAGCCTTGTCCTTGCCCTTTTAAAAAGCGTGGTACGCCGTCTTCAACGCTTGCGGTGCAAATAACTTTGGTATTACCAAATTCGACTAAAACCGAACCTTCGGCGTATGCGTTAAAATGGCGGGTGATGGTGACAGGGCGGATCTGGTTTGCTTCTCTTTGGCTTGGACGCATGGTGTTGCCTTCGATTTGTAACAAATTTGTACGATTATATACAGATCAGCTGGTAACAGGAACCGCGCAAGGTGGCATTTGGCGCAAAGCTGCTGCAAGAGGCGTTTTGCGCTGCCATGATCCTTGCTGATTGGATATAATTGGCCAAAATGATTGCGGAATAAGAATAATGATTTTTAGTATGACCGGCTATGCGCGCGGTGAATGCAAGGATGTGTGGGGAAGTGCCTGCTGGGAAATTCGCTCAGTAAATCAACGTTATTTAGAAAATTATGTTCGTTTGCCTGACGCTTTTCGCGGCCTTGAGCCGATCATTCGCGAGCGCTGTCGTAAAAAACTGGCGCGGGGTAAAGTGGAGTGTCAGCTGCGTTTTGATGCAAGCACAGAAGCTGCGAGTGAGCTAAAAGTGAATATGGCGCTCGCTAAACAGGTGGTAGAGATTGCGCAATCTATTATGACCTTAAGTGGTGACACCTCTCGTATCAATCCACTGCACGTGATGAATTGGCCTGGCGTGATGCAAGTCCCTGAGCAAGATGTAGATGCGATAAGCGCAAAGCTTTTGGCAAGCTTTGATGCATGCTTGCTTGAGTTTATCGCAGCTCGCACGCGCGAGGGTGAGGTGATCAGCGATCTGCTTGAGCAGCGCTTAGCCGCAATTGATGCGCAGATCATGCTGGTACGCGAAAAAATGCCGCACATTTTACAGTGGCAACGAGCGCGCTTGCTGAGTAAATTTGCTGAGGCGCAAATTGAGCTTGAGCCACAGCGGTTAGAGCAAGAGCTTGTTCTGTTAGCGCAAAAATCAGACGTAGCTGAGGAGCTCGATCGGCTGAGTTTGCATGTCGCAGAGACGCGCAATATTTTACAAAAGGGCGGCGTGTGTGGTCGTAAGCTAGATTTTATGATGCAAGAATTTAATCGCGAAACAAACACGCTGGGTTCAAAATCGATCGATCCGGAAATTACAGCGGCTGTTGTTGAATTAAAAGTGCTGATTGAGCAAATGCGAGAGCAAATTCAAAACATTGAATAATTTTTAGTTTGACAGACTCTTACGTACGGTTTTACACGATAAATTTTAGGGCTTAACTACAAAATTAAGCCCTGATTGCTATAACAAAAAGGATCAGTAAATTTTCGTGAGATTTTAGTGGTACTACTGGCGATATCTTTTTGTTTTATATAAAAAATCGTTAGTGGGCCGCAAGTGGATCAGCCTTATCATAAGATAAGGCTACTGTAGCGAATAGCCGGTTTGTTTTAATGCGCTTGCTGCCAGTTTTTGCCGTGACCTGCACTTACAACGAGAGGTACAGCTAATGTTGCAGCTTGGCTCATCAGTTCGCACACTTTAGCGCTGACCATTTCTAGATGCTCATCAGGAACCTCAAAAACTAATTCGTCATGCACTTGCATTAACATCATTGCTGTTCCCGTTGGTTGGCTTTTTAGCCATTCATCAACCAAAATCATCGCTTTTTTGATAATGTCCGCCGCCGAGCCTTGCATTGGCGCGTTGATTGCCGCGCGCTCTGCCCCTTTGCGGCGTAATCCATTGCTTGACTTTATATCCGGCAAATAGAGGCGGCGACCAAAAATAGTCTCAACAAAACCCAGCTCACTCGCTTGCTGACGAGTTCTTTCCATGTAATTTAAAACGCCAGGGTAGCGCTCAAAATAGCGCGTGATGTACTGCTGCGCCTGCGTGCGGTCAATGCCAAGTTGTTTAGCAAGGCCAAATGCGCTCATACCATAGATCAGGCCAAAATTAATTGCTTTTGCATTGCGGCGCATGTCGCGAGTCACTTCTTCGATGGGAAGTCCCATGATCTCGCTCGCTGTTGCGCTGTGGACATCTTG
>JBOFXO010000416.1:0-1662 GCA_051654185.1 Vibrionaceae bacterium
AACCGTCTCAAGCTGGCGTAGATCTTTAAGCACAACCTCATAGTGTTGCTCAATTTTTTTCGCAATAAATTGCAAAATTTTTACCGTTTGCCCATCAGTGCTTGCATGTAGCAATAATGCTTTCTTCACTTTTCTTTCCATAAGATCATGTAAACGTGAACTATAGTGTTGAGGCGTTTGCTAGCAAATGCAACGCACGGATCAATCGCTACCTTATATTTGAAAGCGCGCACACGAAAAATACCGAGCAGCAGGCAACGCACTTGATTGATTGCCATTAAGGCAATCAATCAAATTACAGTAAATTTTAAATTTATCGTGTCGTGGGGTTATTACGTGGTGTTATAGCTTTTTCGAGTACTTAACGAGCAGCGAGGCCATGGTTACACTTTGATTTAAAATTACAGAGCGTGCCTCATGAGGCAACCTTGAGAAATACTCAAGAAGTTGATTTACATCTTGTTTGTATTGCACGTCGTGCAACTCAACATCTGCATCTCCATACACAAACCACACTAGCGGACGCTCTGTGATTTTAGCGATTTCAGATAGCATTCGGACGCGTGGCTCTGTTTTTCCCGTTTCAATATCAAGATAAGTTTGCCTTGCTACATCAAGCAGCTTTGCCATCTTGACTTGAGTGATCCCTTTCCACTCTCGCGCCTCTTTAATGCGTGTTGCAACTTGTGCTTTTGAATCGATCATTTTTTATTCCTGGGCCTTGCTTGTTCTATGTTGTTTCAGCTTCCCATGCACAATACGAGCCAACTATTCGCACATAAGATTAATTCTATCAAAATCATAACCCTAACAGCATCAATTAGTACAGACAATTAGTTCAAATAATCAAAAGGCCTTACAAAAAAGCAAAAGTGTTTGCAAGATGCAAAAAAGAATCCTCAAGCAACAAAGCCGCAGGACAAGTTGTAGGCAAGAATAAAAAAGCAAAAAGCCGCTAAGTTAAGCGAACAAATAAGATCAAAAGCCAGCAAAGAGGTTTAGAGGTTTAGAGGTTTAGAGGTTTAGAGGTTTAGCCGACATCCCGCACCTGTTTTTGGATTTATTTCTGTGCCCATATCCAGCCGTGCTTAGCTTAAGAGTAAATTTGCCGATACTGTTCGCCTAGCACGTCGATAATGACCTGCTGGTCGGCAGTAAGTCCCGTTATCTGAGGCGGCGCAGCGCCCAGCTGATACTCGTGTACCCCGCCAAAGCGCAAAAAAATCCAGCGTGCGGTTGGTTTTTGCGTTGGCTTTTTTTTCATATCCGCCACGCTACGGCCTTGCGCAACTAAACCTTGGCGGATCCGATGTTCAAGCGCCGCATAAATCATCAAACTGCAGGTCATCACCATCAGCAATGCTTCAATACGCTCCGGCTTTTTCAGATACAGCGATGAGGTTAAAAATTCCGGACTTTTAAGAAAACGAAAGCCGCGCTCGACGTTCTGCTGCGCTTTGTAAATCGCCAAAAGCTCGCCCATAGTTAGCGTTTCGCTAAGATCATTGGTTGCAAGGATGAACACGCCAGTTTGACTGCGCGCCTCTTCAGCTCGAGCTAGGCAACTTGCCGCTACCCCTTTGATATGGAATTGATAACCGACCGGTGTTTCACCATGTTTCGGCCGGCCGCGCCCCGTATAGACGGGTTCACTCACGACTT
>JBOFXO010000417.1:0-1951 GCA_051654185.1 Vibrionaceae bacterium
TAAACAACAGTGCCGAGTTGATTTTAAATTATCTACAATACAATAACTTATCCCTAACTGAGCTGTGATCCTATGCACATGCCAAAATTATTACTTGTTGCCTCAACTGTCAGTTTACTTTCTTTTGCCGCAGCCGCAGAAGACGCGCCAAACACCTTGAATTCGAGCAATTTTAGCTATGACTATTTTGAAGCGCGCATTGGCGCAAGCCCTGTCACCTATGGCTTAGGCGGCAGTTTTTCCGTACACCCTAATGCGCATATTCGTATGCGGGCTGATAGCCGTTTTGAGTCAGACTTTGACGCCAATCTTTTATTTGGCTTTCATACGCCGATCAATGACTGGGCAGACATTTATGGCGAATTTGGTATGCGCGCTATCTCTAATATCGATGATTATTTAGACGGCGAAAATAAATTTGCCGTAGAAGTGCTGCTTGGCGTGCGCCAATGGCTTGGGCCACAATTTGAACTTGGCGCAGAAGTGGGCCACATCAACTTTCGCCACAAAAATACCGTAGTCGGCGGCGTTTCGGGACGTTTTCATGCAACCGAGCTTTTCTCTTTAGGCTTGCAAGGCAGGATCAACGACGTTTACGGCGATAACGTGATGTTCTCAACCCGCTTTAAATTTTAATGAACATAGCTACGACAAAAAAAGCCTCAACGAGGCTTTTTTAGTTTTTGCTGCAAAAAACAAGAAGCACCTACTCGTCAGCGTGCCTAATGAAGAAGTCTAAGCTTTCTCCAAGTAGCTGTTTGACTTGGGCTTTACCCATTTTTTGATAAAACTGCTCAAGATGCACTTGTGCCTGCTGCTTGCTTTGCTGATCGCTAAAAGCAGACATTACATAGTAACGAATGCAGTTAGCAAACTTGCGATCTTGCAGCGCGTTGCACCACGAACTTTCGATAGTTTTAGGGGACGTCATATCAATGCTGGCTAATACATAGCTTAATATTTCACCTTGAAAAACTTTCACCATCTCATATTTCGTGGGAACAACGCGTTGCACACCACTGCGACTCAATTTTAACATTTTCGCGATAGTTCCATAGGTGACAGCTTCCCACCCTTGAGTCATGAAAATATCGATAATTGCTTGGTGAATTCGGCTTTCCGTTTCCTGGGCGCCTTGTTTAGTATTTTTGGCCACAATAAAAATGCGTTCTATTTAACGTGGCTTGTATTCTATTTCATTATGTTATTTCAATAAACTAATGATGCTAAACATAATCCAGATCTGCTACGTTGCTGCCAAAAAAAAGCGGTAACGCGTATGATGGGCGTAGTTTTGCCCCGCTTTTAACAGACCACTTTGCTCATTCCAAGCCGGTACATTAACCGCATTAGGGAAAAACTGCGTCTCAAGCGCAATGCCTGCGTGATCAGCATAATCGCAGCTTGCTCCTTGGTTTCCAGACAAGAAATTACCGCTATAAACCTGCACGGCCGGCATAGTGGTCGCAATGTCTAAGCGCACATCCTGCAAAGGCGCAACCAAAGTCAGCGCCGCCTGCTCGCCGTCGGTTTTGTCAGCGTCCAGCACAAAACTGTGATCGTAGCCTTGAGCAAATTGCTGCACAGCCGCATCGTTAATTCTGCCGCCAATCACTTGCAGCGCCTTAAAATCAAAGCTGCTGCCAGCCACACAGCACATTGTGCCAAGCGGTAACATTTGCGCGTCAACCGGCAGATAATGGCTTGCACAAATTTGCAGCTGATGCGCGAGCGCATTTTTTTGCCGATCATTGGCAAAAGCTTCACCGGCTAAGTTGAAATAAGCGTGATTGGTCAAATTAAGCGGACAATCCGCGTCACTTTGCGCTTCATAACCGATGGTAACTTGATTGTTATCATCTAAATCAAAGCAGACACGCACCAGCATATTGCCAGGAAAGCCCTGATCGCCATCGGCAGAATGGAGCGCAAAAACCACGCGCTGCGTAGA
>JBOFXO010000418.1:0-3642 GCA_051654185.1 Vibrionaceae bacterium
GCGTCAATTGCGGTATGAAAAGCGCCCGTTTTAAAAGGCAGCAGGCCGCGCCCGCGCGAGCGAGTCCCTTCAGGAAACATCCACACAGAGATCCCACTGGTTTTCATTTTTTCGACCACTTGCATGATCGTGCCGACCGCTTTTGAGCGGTTTTTTCGGTCAATCAAAATATTACCGCTTAACCAGTAGAGCTGACCAAACACAGGAATAAAAGCCAAACTTTTTTTACCCACGGTCACAGTGCCAGGGCGTACAGCATTAGCGATAGTGATAAGATCCCAATTACTTTGATGGTTTCCGATGTAAACCGCTTGTGTCACCTGCTTTGACAAGCTTGATCCACTCAGCTGTAACTTAATGCCAAAGACTTTATAAAATCGGCCAATTAAATGGCCAAACGTGCTGACATGATTAGCGTTTTTAGGTCTGAGCGCACAATAGGGCAAGCCAAAAATCAAAATAAACAGGGCAAGCCCAATCACCGCCAGCAAACGCATTATAAACAACATATTAACTCCAATTTCAGATCCTAACGATGCCTGTCACTCACCTTGCGCTAACGCATCACTCGTTTGTTCAACTTCAATGCGGGTGATCCGCTGAAAACCGCGCGATAGCATAGCGCCACGGCGACCGCGTTCACCACGGAAACTTTCAATATCGCTTTGTTTTAAGCGATATTTGCGCGCGCCCGAATAAAGCGTCACGCAGGCGCCTTGGGCAATCACAACCAGCCAGCTTAGCAGCTCTGCGCGCTCTTTTGCACGAGCTGCTGCAATGTTGATGATTTTATTGCCTTTTCCTTTAGCAAGCACCGGCAAATCTTTGACTTTAAAGACCAAAATTCGCCCTTCATTCGTGATGGCTAAAAGATCGTCATTCTCAATGTCGTTGATTTTTTGGATTGGCATCACCTGCGCGTTATCAGGCAAACTCAGCAGCGCCTTACCGGCGCGGTTTTTGCTCAAAAGCTCGTCATATTGGCAGACAAAACCATAACCTGCGTCGCTCGCAAGTAAAAGCTGCGCTTTGCTGTCATCGAGCGTCATATGGCAAATATGCGTGTTAGGCGCAAGGTTTAATTTGCCGGTGACCGGCTCGCCCTGCCCGCGCGCCGACGGTAAACTGTGCGCATCAAGCGCATAGCTGCGCCCGTCGCTGGCTAAAAGCGCAAGCGTATGGTTGCTGCGCCCCTTTACAGAGCAAAGCAGCTCGTCACCAGCTTTAAAGCTCAATGTCGCAGGATCAACATCGTGCCCTTTTGCTTGACGGATCCATCCCTTTTGCGACAAAACAACCGTGATAGGCTCACTTGGCGTTAGCTGCTGCTCAAGCAGCGGCTTTGCCTGCTCGCGCGTCACTAATGGCGAGCGGCGCGCGTCGCCGTACTGCTTCGCATCATCTAAAATTTCTTTTTTTATCAATGCATTGAGCTTATTTTTACTCGCGAGCAGCGCCTCTAAATGCAGCCGCTCTGCACTTAGCTCATCAAGCTGCGCGCGAATGCTGATCTCTTCAAGTTTGGCAAGCTGACGTAATTTCACCTCTAAAATCGCTTCAGCTTGCTTTTCGCTTAACGCAAATTTTTCCATTAATACCGCTTTGGCGTGATCTTCAGTGCGGATAATTTCAATCACTTCATCAATATTTAAATAAGCGATCAATAATCCAGACAAAATGTGCAAACGCGCGCTGACTTTATCGAGCCGATTTTGCAGGCGATTGCGCACCGTTTGCATGCGAAAAGAGAGCCACTCATTTAAAATTGTCAGCAGACTTTTCACCTGCGGGCGACCATCAAGGCCGAGCATGTTCAAGTTAACGCGGTAGCTTTTTTCAAGATCGGTAGAAACAAACAGGTGATCCATAAGCTGCTCGCAATCAACGCGATTTGAGCGCGGCACAATCACGATGCGAGTTGGGTTTTCGTGATCCGACTCATCGCGCAGATCATCAACCATCAACAATTTTTTATTGCGCATCAAATTGGCTATCTGCTCAAGCAGCTTGGCACCAGAAACTTGATGCGGCAGCGCGTCGACCACGATTTCGCCGTTTTCTTTGTGCCAGCGCGCGCGCATGCGCACAGAGCCTTTACCCTCTTGGTAAATTTTGACAATTTCGGCGCGTGGCGTGATGATCTCAGCTTGCGTAGGATAATCAGGCCCTTGAATATGCGTAAGCACGCCATCAAGGCTTAGATCAGGCGTATCGATAAGTGCGGCGAGCGCATTGGCCACTTCACGCACATTGTGCGGCGGAATGTCAGTTGCCATTCCAACAGCAATCCCAGTAATGCCATTTAATAAAATATGCGGCAAACGCGCCGGCAAGGTCACCGGCTCTTGTAACGTACCATCAAAATTAGACTGCCACTCGACAGTGCCCTGCGCAAGCTCACCGAGCAAAATTTCAGAAAAGCGCGACAAGCGCGACTCGGTGTAACGCATGGCGGCAAAAGATTTAGGATCGTCAGGCGCGCCCCAGTTACCCTGTCCATCGACCAGCGGGTAGCGATAGGAAAAAGGCTGCGCCATCAACACCATCGCTTCATAACAGGCGCTATCGCCATGCGGATGGTATTTACCCAGCACATCACCCACCGTGCGCGCCGATTTTTTATATTTTGCGCTTGCCGAAAGCCCAAGCTCCGACATTGCGTAAATGATACGCCGTTGCACCGGCTTTAAACCGTCACCGATAAATGGCAAAGCCCTATCCATGATGACGTACATCGAATAATTAAGATAAGCGCTTTCAGTAAATTGGCGCAAAGGCAGCTGCTCTACACCGTCATAAGTCAGTTGTGTCATATGTGATCCGATCTTCGTTGTTGCAAGCCTAAACGGTACTTTTGCTAAAATTTAATCCGCAAGTAGCGCTGTGTGATCACCTTTTTCTTGCAGCCAAGCTCTTCTGTCTTCTGCACGCTTTTTGCCAAGCAGCATGTCCATCATGGCAAGCGTCTGCTCTTCATCGTCGATTGTGAGCTGCACTAAGCGGCGCGTGTTAGGATCCATGGTGGTCTCACGTAGCTGAAGCGGGTTCATCTCACCAAGGCCTTTAAAACGTTGCACATCGATTTTGCCACGCTTTTGGCTCAAGCGTTCTAATATGCCATTTTTTTCATCATCATCGAGCGCGTAATAAACCTCTTTACCGCAATCGATGCGATACAAAGGCGGCATCGCGACATAGGCATGGCCCGCTTTAACCAGCGCAGCAAAGTGCTTAACAAACAACGCGCACAGTAAGGTAGCAATATGAAGCCCGTCGGAGTCGGCGTCGGCTAAAATGCAAATCTTGCCATAGCGCAGCGTGCTTAAATCATCGCTGTCAGGGTCGATACCAAGCGCGACGGAGATATCATGCACCTCTTGTGATGCCAGCACTTGATCGCTTGAGACTTCCCACGTATTTAAAATTTTACCGCGCAGCGGCATCACCGCTTGAAACTCGCGATCACGCGCCTGTTTTGCTGAGCCGCCCGCCGAATCCCCTTCCACGAGAAAAAGCTCTGTGCGGCTAAGATCTTGCGACGCGCAATCGGTCAACTTGCCAGGCAGCGCTGGCCCTGATGCGATTTTTTTGCGCACTACTTTTTTAGCAAGACGCAAGCGCTGCTGCGCATTAGCAATGCAA
>JBOFXO010000419.1:0-2842 GCA_051654185.1 Vibrionaceae bacterium
GAGCGCTACTTGAAGAAGATCTGCGTTCTCCTTGCACTGAAGAGATCGCGGTTTTTCAAGCATTTTCACGCATTATCGGTGATGCGGGGAAGCGTTTTGTTGTAATGGATACCGCGCCGACTGGCCATTCGCTGCTACTGCTTGATGCTACTGGCGCTTATCATCGCGAGGTTGCGCGCCAAATGGGTGGTAAGGGGCTACATTTCACTACACCGATGATGCAGCTGCAAGATCCAAAGCAAACCAAGGTCATAATCGTGACATTACCAGAGCCAACTCCTGTGCAAGAAGCTGCCGTTTTGCAGACTGATTTGCGGCGCGCCGGTATTGAGCCATGGGCATGGGTTGTCAACCATGCTTTACCGCTAGAAGGAGTGCATTCGCCTTTGTTAACGCAAAAAGCTTTCTTGCAGCATCCTTATATTGATGATGTCAAACGGTTGCATGCTCGCCGTTATGCGGTGGTTTCGTTGCAAGGAGCTGATCCCGTAGGGGTGGAAGCATTACAAGCTTTATGCAATAAGAATGACTGTGTCATTTAATAAGCTTGAAATTAATTTTTAACCAACTGTTTTTATCGCTTGTGGAGATTAATAATGAGTTCATCAGGTTGCGAAGAGCAACAGATCAGCAAAAAAATGAGCTTTCTTGACCGAAACCTGACTCTTTGGATTTTTGTGGCGATGGCTGTCGGTGTGGGGATTGGCTACCTTTTTCCACAAGTTGCGCAATGGAATGAGGCTATCTCGGTCGGCTCGACTAATATCCCACTTGCTATCGGCTTGATCTTGATGATGTATCCGCCGCTTGCTAAGGTGAATTACGCAACTATGGGCTGCATGACGCGTGATAAGCAGGCAATCACCCTTTCTTTGATTATGAACTGGCTAGTCGGCCCCATCTTGATGTTTGTTATCGCACTGCTTTTTTTGCATGATCAGCCCGGCTACATGGTGGGACTTATCTTAATAGGCCTTGCGCGCTGCATCGCGATGGTATTAGTGTGGAATGATTTAGGTGGTGGTAGCAAAGAGTATGGCGCAGGGCTTGTTGCGCTCAACAGTGCGTTCCAGATCCTCACCTACAGCTTTATGGCTTGGTTATTTATCACTGTGCTGCCTCCTCTGTTTGGTCTACAGGGCTTCACGGTCGATATTACCATGCTTGATATTGCACAAAGCGTGTTGATCTACCTAGGAATTCCCTTTTTGGCCGGTTTTTTGAGCCGTCACTATCTGGTTAAGATTAAAGGCGAAAAGTGGTACACAGAGCGCTTTATTCCCGCTATATCCCCTATCACGTTGATCGCTTTGCTTGCGACCATTGTGCTGATGTTTAGCCTTAAAGGTGAAATGATTGTTGAGCTGCCGCTGGATGTGCTGCGCGTGGCCATTCCGCTAGTGGTCTATTTTGTGCTGATGTTTTTCACAAGCTTTTTGGTTGGTAAAAAACTTGGTATTCCTTACGACAAGAACGCTTCAATTGCCTTTACTGCGACAGGCAATAATTTCGAGTTGGCAATAGCCGTTTCGATAGCGGTATTTGGTTTAAGCTCAGACCAAGCTTTTGCTGGTGTCATCGGACCGCTAGTTGAGGTACCGGTGCTGATTGGTTTAGTTAATGTGGCTTTGCGCATGAAGCGCACCTATGGAAAAAAAGAAGAGGTTTGAGAATGAGCAACACTCCTATCACTATTTACCACAATGCGGCTTGTGGTACTTCACGCAATACTTTGGGGCTGATCCGTAACTCTGGCGTAGAGCCAACCATTATCCGCTACCTTGAGACTCCCCCAAGCAAAGAGACTTTGGTTGCGCTGATTGCGGCTATGAATATGCCGGTTCGCGAGCTGCTACGCAAGAATGTACCGCCTTTTGAGACGCTAGGGTTAGCTGAAGATAAATTCAGCGACGATGAATTGATTGATGCTATGTTGACGTATCCCATTTTGATCAACCGTCCTATCGTGGTTACCCCGCTTGGCACAAAACTTTGCCGGCCATCAGAAGTGGTGCTTGATATTTTGCCTGATCCTCAGCGTGGAAGTTTTAGCAAGGAAGATGGCGAACAAGTGATCGATGCTCAAGGAAAACGAATTATTAGTAAATAAGACGTTTTATATAGATTTTTTGTATAGCCGCGAGAGTTTGACGCGGCTATTTTTTATCCAAATAAACCTAGCATTAGCAAAGCCGGTAAAATGGACGTTACGCTCAGCAGCAAAAGTTTTTAATTATGAGCAACATTAGTTGTTGTCTTGTAATTCAAATTTAAATCTATCGAGCGATTTTGAACAGTGATAAAGAAACGTGAGGAATAAGGTTTATTTTTTGTATCAACTTTCCCTCTTTTTTATTTGAGGTTGTTAAAAGTTGCAGGCTCATTAGCATTTAGTGTGAGCGATAATTTTACCTATTGAAACCTGCATCTTTAAGTTCATATATCAAGCAAGGGTATTAAAAAATGGCAGAGACAATGTAGCCCATAAAAATAGCCATTCCCAAAATTACTGTCAAAAATGCCACAATCATTGGCGTTCTAAACATTGATTTTAACAAAATTACTTCGGTTAAACTTGCCCCTGCGCTACCGATAATAAGAGCCAAGACCGCCCCAACTCCCATTCCTTTGCTGAGTAAAACGGAGGCTAAGGGGATCACTGCTTCAGCGCGAATATAAAGAGGGATGCCGATGACCGCACTTAAAGGGATTGCAAACGAATTGCTTTCTCCTGCATGCTGGGCAATCCATTCCGATGGAATGAAGCCATAAATAAACGAGCCGATTAATACGCCAAGGCTAAGATAAGGTAAAACATCTTTAAATTGCTGCCATGCATCCA
>JBOFXO010000420.1:0-5308 GCA_051654185.1 Vibrionaceae bacterium
CATCACCCCGATCACGCGACCGCCGATTTTAACCGAAGAGCACATAAAAGCCATCTCTAAATTACCGATCTCAAAAAAGCGCGCGCTGCAAAAAATGTACGCTAACTTAACGGCTGAAGTGCTGGCAAAATGGGGGCAAGATGGCTACGCAGAATCAAGCAAACACAGGTATATCAAATACCTAGATAATTATTTAACACGCGCAGATATCCATTTTGATGTCGGTAAAGTCTATGTTTCAACCATCTCGCAAGATGATCCGCAGGGTAAATTGCGTGAAGCGATAACGCAAATTTTACTCATGCCGCCCGATCCAAAATCGGTGGATGTGTTCGGTGCTAAAGCTATCGAAGCGAGCGCTAAACCATTCTTTTTAGGAATGATCCTTGATGAAAAAGGCAAAAATATTCAATCCAAACGCGAAGCGCGCAATTTTGCTAATTACTTGCTAAAAAATCAGCTGCAAGCGCAATCTTTTGCCAAAGGACGCGCCTACTTTGTTGAGATCAGCATGGCGCCAGATCACATGGACAAGCGAGAATATCAATATGTTGAGCTAGTAAAAGTGGCCGCCAGAAAATACAAGGTTGCAGAAGGGCTTATTTACGCCGTGATGCGCACCGAAAGCAGCTTTAACCCTTATGCGATAAGCCCTGCCGGCGCCTATGGTTTAATGCAAGTGATGCCTAAAACCGCTGTTGCGGATGTCTATAAGCTCATGAAAAATGACGCAAGACCACCATCAAAACAGCAGCTTTTTGATCCCGAAACAAACATTGATATTGGCACCGCTTATTTAAGTCTTGTGCGCGATCGCTATTTGCGCGATATCACAGAGCTAACTAATCGGCATTTTAGCATGATCAGCGCCTATAATGCAGGGGCCGGTAGCGTGCTTGAAGTTTTTAGCAAAGATCGCGTAAAGGCTGCGCAAATCATCAGTAAAAAATCAAACCGGCAAGTTTACCAAATATTGGTCACCGAACACCCGAAGGAAGAAGCACGCCGTTACTTGCAAAAAGTGCTTTCATATCAACGCGATTTTGATCAAAACTTACTAAAAGAGTGACAAAAAAGGCAGCTTTTGCTGCCTTTTCTTAAGCGGGCATAAAGCTTACTATTTTTTGCCTTCTTTTTCTTGGCGAGTCAACTCTTTGATCTGCCGGCTGATCTCACGACGCTCTTTTGAAATCTCTGCGCCTTTAATGATGTGATCATCAACGCGATCTTCATAGTCAGCTTTCATATTTTTAATGATTTCAATGACATCGTTATAGTTCATTTCCGGCTGGATGTAGTCGAGTAAATTTTCTAACAAAGTGACACGCTTTTGGTTATCACGGATCTTGTTTTCGTTATCTTGGATTTCACGCTTTAATTTGTTTTTACGACGAGAGAACTTGACGATTTCAAATACATTACTCATGGATACGGATCCTGTTTTAACTGAAATTTCATAAAATTAGAACACAATTTGCTTACCGGTTATAGATGTTGTTTGCAAATATACAATATTGGTAGCATAAGTTTTTTGGAATAAAGGTATAACTTTAGCGAAAATTACTTTTTCCTTCTAGATTGAATCTTGTTCGAGCCAAATTAGCGAAAATATCAGCAAATTCGCTTTTAAATTTGCCACTATTCTCACAATATCCTGAAGATCTGCTATTGATATAGGGATAACCGCCTTGCTCAAACGAGTAAGTTTATATATAACTGCAGCTAAATAAGCCCTCTGGGCAATTTAGCTTACTTATCATTAAGATAGTACGGAGTAGATATGAAAAAATCATTACCTGTCGTTGCAATTGTATGTGCGTCTTTAACGGTTACCGGTTGTGCAACTAAAGCAGGAACAGCGGCTGTTATTGGTGCGGCTGCAGGTGCTGTGGCTGGTAAATCAACTGGCAACCATAAAGGCAAACGTGCTTTTATTGGCGCTGCAATCGGAGCCCTCGCCGGCGCCGCAGTTGGGCAATACATGGATCAGCAAGAAGCACAATTTCGCCAAGAGCTAGAAGGATCAGGCATTGACGTGATCCGTGAAGGCGACAATATCCGCCTGATCATGCCATCTAACATCACTTTCTCCTCCAATCAAAGTAGCATTTCACCCAGCTTGCACACCACGTTAGGCGCAATTGCTCGCGTGATGAACAAGTACGAAAAGACATTTTTGAGCATCGAAGGACACACTGATTCATCTGGTGATGACGCTTACAACATGACGCTATCAGAAAAACGCGCTGAAAGCGTGAAAAGCTACCTGCAGCGCCAAGGTGTGAATGCGCAGCGCTTGTATGTCGCAGGCTATGGCGAAACACAACCTAAAGCCGACAACAACACCAGCGAAGGCCGTGCACAAAACCGCCGCGTTGAAATTGAAATCGTGCCAAACCAATCTAAATAATAGCGACACAATAACCCTTCTACACCGCGTTGCAATGCGCGGTGTAGCGCTTTTATAACCGGCTCTACTGCTAAAGCTCGCTTTGCCGAAAACTGACCACCACTTTAATTTTCAAGGCGTTTACCAAACTTAAGGCTTAGCTGTTTTTTGCTTATCAAGAATTCGCACCAATTTATAACTGAGCGAAGAAGCGTCAGCTGGCGGGTTTTCAACTTTGGTTTTATTCACTTCAATCTGGTATGAAAAACCCGGCTCAAATTTAAACCCTTCAATTTCTTGGTAAAAATTTTGCCAAGGCTCTGTTGCAACCTCTCGCACCTGCATACACTGCATGGGCGCTACGCCAACGCATGTCACGAGCTGATCATTAACAAACAAAATGTCTATGCTCAATTTACTCACTCACTTTTTGCAAAAAATAAAAATTACATTTTTTAAATTAAACTGTTACGTATAAAACAACTCAAAATGAGCGCTCTAGCTAAAAAATTGCGCTAAAGCTGAGCCTAACAATCTTAACAGCTAGATTTTCGATCTTTTTTAAACGTGATACAGCATAAGATTTTATCTATTAGCCAGCAAAAGACTACTATTATGCATATCACCCACTTTTGCTGCCTAAGCTGTTGCGCATAGAGATAATAAACTTAATGTAATGAAGCAATTAAAAGGTTCTTTCGTCATTAAACTTTTCATCTTTACAACAGCTTTAACTTCGCTGCTTGTTTTGCTATTGCAAGCGTGGCCAAATTTGCACTCTGCGCTGTTTTTAAAAGAAAAAATGCAATTGCCGCTCAATCAGCCAGTCACTATTCCTTTAGCGCTCGAAAGCCTGCCTTATGTTGAAAAAAAGGGGGCTGACAGCCCTAATGATCAGCAAAACATTCCAACTTATCAATATAAGATCCAACTTGGCGATAATATTAATAAAATTTTCACAAAGCTTGAGATCAGCGCAGCTGATCAAAAAGCGCTCTTAGCTACCGCTAAAAAAGCAGATTGGTTTAGAAAACTTGTCGTCGGTGACAATATCTACTTTTGGAAAACGGAGCTTGACGGCGTGCTTTATCAGATGGATTTGGTATTTAACCCCGTGACTAAAGTGCGTTTTACCAAGCTTGCTAATGGTAACTACGCCGCCGAAGAGCTGGTTGTACCGGGCAAATGGCAGCAAGAAGTGCTAGCCGGTGAGTTTCTCGACAGCCCCTCCATTTCGCTATATCGGCTAGGGCTTAGTTTTGATGAGATTGACCGCATCAAAACAATTTTGCGTAGCCGCTTAAACTTTGCATTAGACGTGCGGCGCGGCGATAAATTTTCGCTGGTGCGCTCTTTGCAATTTATTGGTGGAAAACCGACCAATCACAGCCTAATAGAGGCGATTCGCATCCACACAAATGAGCGCACGGTGACCGCCTATTTGCATGTCAACGGCCTTTATTATGATGAAATTGGTTTGCCGATAGAAAACAGCTTTTTACGCTACCCAACGCGCACACGGCCAAAGATCAGCTCATCTTTTGATCCCAAACGCCTGCACCCTGTCGCCATGCACCTTGCGCCGCATCACGGCACAGACTTTTACGCTAATACCGGAACGCCAGTGCTCGCGATTGCCGATGGCACGGTGAAAGTCGCTCGTTTTCATCCTGTTGCAGGCAATTACGTCGTCATCGACCATGGCGAGCAAGTCGTAACACGCTATTTGCATAATGATGAATTGATGGTCTATCAAGGGCAATTTGTGCGCCAAGGTGAAGTGATCGCACTCTCAGGCGCTACAGGACGGGTAACCGGCGCACATATTCATTATGAGCTGCTCGTGCGCGGAAAAGCGGTCGATGCAATGCGCGCCTACTTGCCAAGGCGTTCCATCATTGCACGCTCGCAGCTACGCACATACCTTCAACTCGTTAATAAATATGATAAAATCATGGAGCTTGCTGGGACAAACGGCATTTTATTAAGCGAGAAAAAACGCACTTTCAATGATAATGCGGTAGCCATTATGCGCAGATAAGCGTGATCGGTGCGCATACCATCTCTAATAGGTTGAGAAAAAATGAAGCATACTTGCCCAACCTGCCAGCATGAGCTGACACCAACTAGCGCTCTTACACCTGCTAGCGCAGAGCTTAGGTGCGAGCACTGTGAAAAAACTTATATCAAACAAAATATTTGCCCACAATGCCATAACGAGCTTGAAAAACTGCAAGCCTGTGGGGCTGTTAGCTATTTTTGTCAAACATGCAATGAGTTAAAGTCGAAGTCACACGTCATTCACTCGCTCATACTTAAAGCCTGTTGATGATTTTTACTGCTCTTTTTTAAGCCTATCGACCCGTACTTGTAGCTCGCCTTTAGCCAGTTTTACCGTCAGCGCTTGCCCCATTTGCACTTTAGCTGCATCGCTGACAAGGCGATTTTCACTATCAAAAACAATACTATAACCACGTGCGAGAGTCGCAAGTGGGCTTAATTGATCCAGCGCAGCAGCAAACTGCGCAAGCTTTTTTTGCCCTTGCTGCAGGCGCTGCTGCACAGCAAATTGTAACTGCTGCTGACGTTCATTAAGCTGCAAACTGTACATCTGTATTTTGTGCGCAGGAGCTTGCTGCTGTAGCTGCCAAAACAATCGGTGCAATTGCTGCTGCTTGTCTTGCTGCAGCGCCCTATAGCTTTGCTGCAAGCGCCGCTCAAGCTCATCTAGACGCAAAACTTGCTGTTGCAACTTATTTTTAGGGTGCGCGCTGAGTAAACGCTGGCTAAGCACAAGCAAACGCTGCTGCTGCAAGGCTTGATTTTGTTGCCAGATCTTTTTTAAACGCGCTTGCAGCTGCGTAAGCTTAAATTTTGACATCGCGCAATCTTGACTGACAAGCTCAGCGGCCGCCGACG
>JBOFXO010000421.1:0-5911 GCA_051654185.1 Vibrionaceae bacterium
CGCAACCCGCCTTTGTCATGCGTGATTGAGGAAAAAACGTCTAGCTGTTGGTGAGTGATGGGGTTATCAAGTTCATCTGCGCAGCCAAGATGGCTGATAAAATGCAGCGGTTTTTTCACATTATCGCAAGCATTAAGGCTGGCGATAAACTCGTTGGCCTGCTCAGGGCGCACGCCTAATCGGTGCATGCCAGAATCAATTTTTAACCAGACCACAACCGGCTGTGGCAGCACGCTTTTTTCTAACGCCTGCAACTGCTCAGCGCAATGCACGACAGTTTGCAACTGGTATTGCGCAAGCTCTAACAGCTCCTGCGCGCAAAAAAAGCCTTCAAGCAGCAAAATAGGATTTTGTATGCCTGCTTGTCGCAGCTGCTTTGCTTCCGCTACACGTGCAACGCCAAAACCATCGACATGCGCGCACAGCTCCTGCGAGCTTGGCACAAGCCCGTGCCCGTAACCATTTGCTTTGACCATCGCCCAGATCTGCTGAGAAGGGGCTTTATCGCGCACGATAGCCACGTTGTGCGCAAATGCTTGTTTATCAATGACGGCTGTGGCTATTCTCATTCCTTTATTCATCGTCAAAAGCTGGTCCCGCGTAATTATCAAATCGAGAATAGTGTCCTTGGAATGTTAAGCGCACCGAACCAATCGGCCCGTTACGCTGCTTGCCGATAATGATCTCGGCCGTTCCTTTATACTCACTGTTTGGGTTATACACTTCATCACGATAAATAAACATTATCAAATCAGCGTCTTGCTCAATGGCACCGGATTCACGCAAGTCAGAGTTGACAGGGCGCTTATCGGCGCGCTGCTCAAGCGAACGGTTGAGCTGTGACAAGGCAACCACCGGCACTTTTAGCTCTTTAGCCAGCGCCTTTAGCGAGCGGCTGATCTCGGAGATCTCAAGCGTACGGTTATCCTGCAGCCCCGGTACACGCATCAACTGCAAATAGTCGACCATGATCAGCGATAAACCGCCATGCTCGCGCGCAATGCGCCGTGCCCGCGAGCGCACATCGGTTGGCGTAAGGCCTGAGCTGTCATCAATGTACATATTATTTTGCTGCGTCAAAAGCCCGATGGAAGAAGAGAGCTGCGCCCAGTCTTGATCCTCAAGCTGCCCTGTACGAATTTTAGTTTGATCAACGCGCGATAAGGAGGCGAGCATACGCATCATTAGCTGATCGGCGGGCATCTCAAGCGAGAAGATCAGCACCGGCTTGTCTTGAGAAAGTGCCGCATTTTCGCATAAATTCATGGCAAACGTGGTCTTTCCCATCGACGGCCTTGCCGCCACAATAATAAGATCTGAGGGCTGCAGCCCCGCAGTTTTTTTGTTAAGGTCGCTAAAGCCTGTCGAAACACCGGTGACACCATCTGACGGCGTTTTTAGCAGCAGCTCGATTTTAGCTAGCGTCTTGTCTAGCACGGTGCCGATATTTTGCGGACCTTGCGATTCACTGCTGCGCTGCTCGGCGATTTGAAACACTTTTGTTTCTGCAAGATCAAGCAGCTGCTCGGCGCTTTGCCCATTTGGCTCATAGCACGATTTTGCAATTTCATGCGCGACACTAAGAAGATTACGGATAATGGCTTGCTTGCGCACAATGCCTGCATAGGCACTAATATTAGCGGCGCTTGGGGTGTTTTTAGCAAGCTCTGCTAGATAAGCAAAGCCCCCTGCACTATCGAGCTCTTTTCTATTTCCAAGATGCTCTGCAAGAGTGATGAGATCAAGTGGCGTTCCTTGATCGAGCAACTCTTTGGCTCTATCAAAAATAAGGCGATGTCGCCGATCATAAAAGTCAACCCCCGTCACTTTATCAGAAACGTTTTCCCAGCGCTCATTATCGAGTATTAGTCCGCCTAATACACTCTGCTCAGCCCCCATAGAAAATGGCGGCGATATTAAATTAAGCTCTTGATCGCTAATATCTTTGATAAAAGAGTGGCGATTCGATGCTGAGATAGGCTTCGTTTGATTCATGATCCATTACCCTTGAGATGGCCGATCAGTATACTCTTTATTTAGCGATCACTGTAGCGAGTTTCAAAGAGGCTGATGGCAAAGAAAAAGACCCCTGCCAAAATTCATCAATTAAGCTTTCTTGTTTAGGTAAGACTCAAATTACGGACGTAAAGAAAGAGCTAACTTGCAACTTTTTTGCATACAACACATGACGAGCGGCATAAAAAATTAAAAAAATAGCGTGGCTATGTAAACTGAGTTACAAAAAAACCGCCAAGAAGGCGGCTTTTTCGTAAAGCAGCATATTACTCAGCGGTAATATTAAGCTTCACAGCAGTAACGACTTCAGGGTGCAATTGCAGCATGATTTCGTATTCGCCAGTGCTACGTAGAGTACCGTTAGACAAACGTACTTCACTTTTTGTAACAGCAACGCCAGCTTTGCTTACTGCTTGTGCAATGTCGGCAGCACCGATAGAACCAAACAGTTTGCCTTCGTCACCCGCTTTAGATGCGATAGTCACAGAAGCCATTTGTACTAATTGCTCAGCACGTTTTTGTGCGCTTGCTAGAGTCGCGGCAACTTTTGCTTCAAGCTCAGCACGACGTGCTTCAAAGCGAGCTAAGTTTTCTTTCGTTGCCATGACCGCTTTACCTTGTGGGATCAGGTAATTGCGTGCATAACCGTTTTTTACAGTAACTTCATCGCCCAAACTGCCTAGCTTGGCAACTTTATCAAGTAAAATAACTTGCATTATTTTATTCCTCTTTAACCTGAAAGTGCCGATTATTGATGCTTGTCAGTGTATGGCAGCAATGCAAGATAGCGAGCGCGCTTGATAGCACGAGCTAGTTGACGCTGATACCGAGCGCGCGTACCTGTGATACGGCTTGGGACAATTTTGCCCGCTTCAGTGATGTAATTTTTTAATGTTACGATATCTTTGTAATCAATCTCTTGTACGCCATCTGCAGTAAAACGGCAGAATTTGCGGCGACGGAAGAAACGTGCCATGAACTCTCTCCTGAATCTTTATTACGGTAATGTTGTTGCTTACAACCCCGCACGCACAGTGCGGCGGCGGTTTTGTAGCTGAGCATTTGCACTAAACTAAACTGTGGGATTTTTAGCCGGCAAGCTTGTAAGCTGACCTTCTAAAAATACGCACCATTATTCAGCGCTAGCTTCTTCTTCAGAAAAAGCATCTTCTGCATTTTCGTCACGACGAGCTGGACGCTCTTCTTTAGGCTTAAGCATGACAGATTGCTCAACAACGGGTGCTTTAACGCGCATGATCATGTTACGGATCACAGCATCGTTGTAGCGAAACGCTGTTTCTAGCTCATCAATCACAGCTTGCTCGGCTTCAACATTCATCAGCACATAGTGAGCTTTGTGTAGCTTGTTGATTGGGTAAGCCAGTTGACGACGGCCCCAATCTTCTAGACGATGTACAGTACCGCCTGATTCAGTGATCAAATTCGTATGACGCTCGATCATGCCAGCAACTTGCTCGCTTTGATCTGGGTGCACCATAAATACGATTTCGTAATGACGCATTTGAGTTGCTCCTTACGGATTATTCAGCTTTCACTTGTGGCTCGGTTATCCAGCAAAAGCAAGGAACGAAAGAAATAGAACCGAGAATTTTGAGCGCGCATAGTACAAATTTCACGAAAATCAGGCAAGAAAAATCTCTGATCTTATCAATTTAAATTGGACAATCGCCGAAAGAGGCTGTGAGGGGCATCAAAATGATTTGTGATATGGCCTTGATAATTGATGTTCTTCTTCTTGCCTATCTAAAGCAATTATCATAATTTAGCCGCTTATTAGACGGTATATTGTAGCGATTTGCTTTGATATTATTGAAATACCTTCTTTTATATGCTCAAAATATTGCAATAAAAGACCTTGGCTACGCCGCAGGTCCATGACCCTACTATCGACAGCTTTTCATGCAATGGAGCCAATCTGTCTACAATGACCAGCAAATATCGCGTTTTATTACTCAATGGCCCAAACCTTAATTTGCTAGGAACACGCGAACCATGTCACTATGGTGTCAATACACTAGCCCAGATTGTGGCCACGCTTGAAGCAAGAGCACAAGATCTGCAGATTGAGCTTTCTCACCGGCAGTCCAATGCAGAAGCAGAGCTAATCGAAGCTGTTCACAGCGCAGCGGGTCACTGCGATTTTATCTTAATAAATCCAGCTGCATTTACCCATACCAGCATTGCGCTGCGCGATGCGCTACTCGCTGTCGCAATCCCATTTATTGAAGTTCATCTCTCCAACATCCACGCCCGCGAGCCTTTTCGCCATCACTCCTATTTTTCTGATCAAGCACAAGGGGTGATCACGGGACTTGGAGCACACGGTTATGAACTTGCTTTACTGGCGGCGGAACGTTATTTAACCGCCATCAATTCACTTGCAAAATAAAAATAGAGAACATATCCATGGATATTCGCAAAATTAAAAAACTTATTGAACTGGTAGAAGAATCAGGCATTGCAGAGTTAGAAATTTCTGAAGGTGAAGAGTCTGTGCGCATCAATCGTGCTATGCCAATTGCACCGATGCAGCAAGTTTATACCTCAGTACAAGCGCCAATGCCAGCACCTGTAGCTCCTGCCCCTGTCACGCAAACTGTTACACCAGAGCCAGTTGCCGCGCCAAGCGGCCACACTGTTTTATCACCAATGGTTGGCACTTTTTACGGATCACCGAGCCCTGATGCTAGCCCATTTATTAAAGTTGGCAAAAGCGTCAAAGTTGGCGACACATTATGCATCGTTGAAGCGATGAAAATGATGAACCAAATTCAAGCGGATAAAGCCGGCGTTGTTAAAGCCATTTTATGCGAAGACGGCCAAGCTGTTGAGTTTGACCAACCTCTTGTGATAATTGAGTAACAGAGGCTAGCATGATAGAAAAAGTTTTGATCGCCAACCGCGGCGAGATTGCACTGCGCATTTTACGCGCGTGCAAGGAGATGAACATCAAAACGGTCGCCGTGCACTCCACAGCCGATCGCGAGCTTAAGCACGTGCTACTTGCTGACGAATCGGTTTGTATTGGTCCGCCAGCAAGCGCTGAAAGCTACCTCAACATTCCTCGCCTGATCAGCGCAGCAGAAGTGACCGGCGCGAACGCCATTCACCCAGGCTACGGCTTTTTATCAGAAAACGCCGACTTTGCTGAGCAAGTCGAGCAGTCTGGATTTATCTTTATTGGCCCGCACGCTGACACAATCCGTCTTATGGGCGATAAAGTCTCTGCAATCAACGCCATGAAACAAGCAGGCGTGCCTTGCGTGCCAGGCTCAGATGGCCCTCTTGGCGATGATCCAGAAAAGAATAAGAGCGTTGCTAAACGCATTGGTTATCCTGTGATCATCAAAGCGTCAGGTGGCGGCGGCGGCCGAGGCATGCGTGTTGTGCGCAGCGAAGATGAATTAGTAAATGCCATTGCAACAACGCGCGCCGAAGCCAAAGCAGCCTTTAACAACCCCATGGTTTACATGGAAAAGTTTCTTGAAAATCCACGCCATGTGGAAATTCAAATTCTGGCTGACGGGCAAGGAAATGCCATCCATTTAGCAGAGCGTGATTGCTCTATGCAGCGCCGTCACCAAAAGGTTGTAGAAGAAGCGCCAGCTCCAGGGATCAGCGAAGCACTGCGCAATGAGATTGGCGCACGCTGCTGTAAAGCTTGTGTTGATATCGGCTATCGTGGGGCAGGCACCTTTGAGTTTTTGTACGAAAACGGCCAGTTCTACTTCATTGAAATGAACACGCGTATCCAAGTTGAGCATCCGGTTAGCGAGATGATCACGGGCGTTGATCTTATCAAACAACAATTGTGTATTGCCGCAGGTCAACCGCTTTCGCTAAAACAATCCGACATAGTACCTAAAGGGCATGC
>JBOFXO010000422.1:0-10488 GCA_051654185.1 Vibrionaceae bacterium
GATCGCAGCTTTTGCGGTACGTTTTATTTTGCCCGACTGGCAGGCGCACCGTATGCGGGGGATCATGCGCGATGCTATCGACGCAAACCACAGCTATTTTACGCAGGTGGTCAATCACTATCAGCTAGGCAGTGCAAGCTGCGCGCAAAATTACAGCGCGACTCGCCGTCAAGCGCATAACAAAGATGCGCAGCTTACACAGGCCATCAGTAATATGCTGCAAGAGCCTGGGCGTTATCGTACTGCGGTCGATGAAATTTTTCGCTTTTTATACTTAAACCACACCATTCTTAGCCATATTTCCGCGCTAGCAATTAAGCATGAGCCGCTCGAAAAATCACAATTTGATCTTCATATTGCACAAGCTCATCATTTTTTGCAGGCTAAATTTCAAACCATCAGTATTATTTTAAGCAAGGAATATCAAGGTGCTAGCACACAAGAAACGCTGCCACTTAAGCAAGAGCTGTTAGCCATCAATGAAGAGGAAGACAATGTCGAAGTTCGCAATATTTTGCAGCAATTTCAACTGATTGCGGAAATTCTCCTTGAGATGGAGCAGCTTGTTTTGGTTTTAGCGCAAAAATCACTAAAAAGCTCTAAAGAATAGGCGCAATTTTTTCATGTTCGGCATAAAGTTTGTTTGCTTGTATGAAAAATATTTATTGATAGAATCACTGCAAAGTTGAAAACCGATTCGCACTCATAGCAAGCTTATGTTTTTTAAGAGCATGAGAAGACAAAAAGAGGATAAAATGAAAAAAATAGCTATCACAGCGCTGGTCGTATTGACCACACTTGTGGGCTGTTCAGATAAACAGCTAGAAAAAACAACAAACAGTGGTGTAACTTTGAACAAAACAGACCTTATGCATCATCATTGGCTTCTTGAGTCTATCAATGGTGAACGAGTTCAAGTGCCAACCGGCGAAACGCAGCCAAGCATCGAAATTGGCGAACATTTTTCCGTGAATGGCTTTAATGGCTGCAATCGCTATTTTGGTCAAGGCGAGCTTAATGGCGCGCAATTTCGTATCGACCAAATGGCGAGCACCATGATGTCATGCGCAGAAGCGGCCTCTAACATTGAGCGCATCATGGCTGACGTACTGGGTAATTGGAGCAAAATGACGCTCAGTAAAGAAGGGCTTCAGCTGCAAAATGCCAATTATACTCTCTACTTTAAATTGCGCGATTGGGTTGTTTAATTACACCTAAGAGATTGATCAAAAGGAATTTTCATATGTTCGTACTGATTTTTGGAAGGCCAGGCTGCCCGTATTGCACAAGAGCGCATGAACTTGCTACAAAACTCAAAGAGCAGCGCAGCGATTTTAGCTTTCGCTACATCGACATGCATGTTGATGGCATCAATAAAGATGATTTAGGGCGCATGATCGGTAAGCCTGTGCAAACTGTCCCACAAATCTTTATCGATCAAAAGCATCTTGGTGGATGTGATGATTTTGTAGCCTATGTAAAACAAGCTAAATTGCTAGCAGAATAGAAGCGCAATCAAGACAAAGGATGGTAGCGAGGTAACCTCGCTATTTTTACAAATGCAAATCAGCGTCACTGAGCAGATCAGTTTTTGATGCTTTAAGATATTTCCACATCGACCAATAGGTTAACAGCGTTGCAAGATAAAGCGCGACAATGCCAAGTGAGATCACGGCAGATGAAGGTCGCCATAACAGCAGCAATAAGGCCACCATTTGCGCGGTCGTTTTGAATTTGCCAATCCACGACACTGCCACATTAGCGCGTTTGCCAAGCTCAGCCATCCATTCGCGCAGCGCTGAAATAATAATTTCTCGCGCAATCATCGTCGCGGCGGGCAAGGTTACCCAAATGGAGTGATAGTGCTGCACGATCAAAACAAGCGCAATAGCCACCATCACTTTGTCGGCAACGGGATCTAAAAATGCGCCAAATGAGGTGGTTTGATTGAGCGTACGTGCCAAATAGCCATCGAGCCAGTCAGTAACGGCCGCCAGCAAAAAAATGAGCGCGCTAGCAAATGCTGCCCATGGGTACGGTAAATAAAAAAACAGCACGAACACAGGGATCAGCGCGACGCGCAGCACTGTTAACATATTGGGTATATTGAGTCGCATAAAAAACGCATTGTTAATGTTGGTCTGTGATTATGGTGATGCAAAGCTAGCTGCCTTGCAACTGATAAAATATTTTCTGTGCTAACACTCGACTAATTCCAGGAACTTTAGCAATTTCATCAACATTGGCACGTTTTAGCTCCTGCATTCCGCCAAAATATTTCAGCAGTGCTTGACGGCGTTTTGGCCCGATCTGTGGCAGCTCCTGCAGCACACTACTTTGGCTTAACTTTGCACGTTTCGCGCGATGACCAGAAATGGCGTGATCATGGCTTGCATCGCGAATTTGCTGGATAAGATGTAGCGCTGGCGAATCAGGTTCCCAAAAAAAGCTCGTACCGTCGATTTTTATGATGGTTTCAAGCCCCGCCTTGCGCGTTACGCCTTTAGCGATCCCTAGCACTAATGGCTGTTTTGGCCACTGTTTACAAAAAGGCTCAATAATCTCCCAAGCGCGATTAAGCTGCCCCTTTCCTCCGTCAATCAAAATAAGATCCGGAATGTTGTCAGGCACGACTATTTTGCCGTAACGTTTTTCCAACACCTGCGCCATCGCTGCATAATCATCACCTGGCGTAATGCCGCTAATATTGTAGCGTCGAAACAAAGACTTCATGGGGCCGTCGCTATTAAACACCACGCAAGAAGCTATTGTCTGTTGCCCTTGGGTATGGCTAATATCAAAGCATTCTATGCGCTGCAGCTCTTTGAGCGCTAAAGCTTGGCTTAGCGCGTCAAAACGCGTATTTAATGTCTGCTTATGGCTTAATTTACTCGCAAGCGCCGCTTGGGCATTGGTTTTTGCTAGCTGCACAAGTCTAGCTCGCCCAGCGCGCAGATTATGGAGCACAGCCACTTTGCGCCCTGCAATGGCACAAAGCCCTTCGCTCAACGTGAAATCTTCATCATCAAGCGGCTCACTTAATAAAATTTGCTGCGGGATAGCGCGCGCATGAGCATTATTAAAATAGTATTGGCTGATAAAAGCGCTCAACAGCTCTTGCGAACGCGTATTAGCAGGAACTGCAGGAAAATAACTATGGCTTGCCAAAATTTTTCCTTTGCGAAAACAAAGCACATGCACACAGGCTACCCCATTTTCATAGGCAAGCGCGATGGCATCGCCCTCTTGCAAAGCGCCAAGATCGCTGACGTGTTGCTGCGCTTGGATCTGTTTAACCGCTTGAATTTGGTCTCGATATTTTGCCGCTTGCTCAAATTGCAGCGCACTGCTGGCACGCTCCATTTTTTCAATCAAAAGTTTTAAAACCGTTTGATCTTTATCTTGTAAAAAAAGCCGTGTGAATTGGACTAACTCTGCGTATTTTTCATCAGAAATGATCCCGGCGACACAAGGGGCGGCGCAACGGCCAATTTGGTACATTAAGCAAGGACGTGTACGGTTAGCGTAAACAGAGTCTTCGCATTGGCGTACAAAAAAAATTTTTTGCAGCAGATCAAGGCACTGCTTGACCGCCGCACCATCGGGAAACGGCCCAAAATGGTCACCTTGCAATGCCTTTTTACTGCGCAAAACGCCAAGCCGCGGATGTTTGCTATTCGATAAAAAGATATAAGGGTATGATTTATCATCTTTTAGCAGCACATTATAACGGGGTAAATGCTGCTTAATTAAGTTATTTTCTAAGATCAGCGCTTCTGTTTCAGTGTGCGTAACTGTCACATCAATTTTAGCGATTTGCCGCACTAGCACCTGCGTTTTTTTATCGGGATGCTGCTCGCGAAAATAGCTGCTCAGGCGCTTTTTTAACGATTTGGCCTTGCCAACGTAGATGATCTCGTCAGCAGCATTCACCATGCGGTAAACGCCCGGCTGCTCAGATACTGTTTTTAAAAAGCTTTTTTCATCAAACACGGTACTAAAACACTACATGATTTCTGTATTTAGCATGCCATGGCGAAACGCTAAATGCATGAGTCCAACATCACCGTTGATCGCTAATTTAGCAAATAACCGGTAGCGATAACTATTCACCGTTTTAGGGCTAAGGTGCAGCTGCTTAGCGATATCATTCGCCTTTTGCCCTTTGATGATCATCATGGCAATTTGCAGCTCACGCTCAGAAAGCTGCGCAAAGAGATCTTCGCCTTCTGCGACACAGTTGCTTAACGCCATTTGCTGCGCAATATCGGGAAAAATGTAGCGGCGCCCAGAATGCACGGTGCGAATGGCATGTACCATCTCTTTTGCGCCCGCCCCTTTTGTAAGATAACCAAAAGCGCCCGCTTGCATCACTCTAGCAGGAAAGGGATTTTCAGTTTGCACGGTCAAAATAAGCACTTTTGCGTCGGGTTGGTAATGCAATATTTTTTTAGTGGCTTCAATACCGCCAATACCAGGCATATTCATATCCATCAAAAAAATATCAGCTTGTTCTTTTTTACACCAAGCCAGCGCTTCTTCGCCACTTTCTGCTTCACCAACAACTAAGATCCCTCGCTCGTCTTCTAACAAACGGCGGATCCCAGTGCGCACGAGGGCGTGATCATCGACAAGAAAAACACGGATCATGATTGCATCCTCATTTGCAAAAGGCTGACAGTTGCAGCTTTAGGTTGTTCAAAATATCGATCCATACCATTAACTTTTAGGCATTATACGCTTTTTTTATGCAAAGCCAGAATTTGTTACTCAGAGTGTAGAGTTAGCAACAATTTTTCAATAAGTGACAAAAGGTAAGCAGAATGCAAAATCAGATTTGAAGAAAATGAAAGATGAATGAAATGATTTTGCTAAATAGAATGGTGCGTCTGAGTGGACTCGAACCACCGACCCCCACCATGTCAAGGTGGTGCTCTAACCAACTGAGCTACAGGCGCAAAATAACTGATTTGGTGCGTCTGAGTGGACTCGAACCACCGACCCCCACCATGTCAAGGTGGTGCTCTAACCAACTGAGCTACAGGCGCATCTATAAAATAGATGCTCATATTAACGAAGAGTGCTAATCGTTGCAAGAATAACGATTAGCATTGCGTTTGTTTGCTTTTTTAATGAGCAACTTGCGCAAAGTTAAAACAACTTTTTGCAAAAACTGTTCTCCTGCTTATTGAAAACTAGGTAATTTTTAGCTTTTTCTAAGCCGTCTTAGGCTAAAAGATAAGATCAGCTATCGTGCAAGATCATTGATTGACTTGTGACAGCCATCTTTGCTAACTTGCAACGGAGCTTGTTTATTAGTCGATGCACCAAGACTTTGCTGCAAATAGGCGTGCTCATCTTTTTTTTGGCTCAACACCGTAAACGTTTACTTAAAGGCAAGCTTTGACAGCTAAAGCTCTTTTGCAAACGAATAACAAAGCAGCGTATTACTACCACCATTTTAAAAGAATCACAGTAAAAACAATATGTTAAATCTTTACCTTATATTCATAAAATTAACGAGAGATAATGATGAACAAAACTCTGTTTGCACTGATGATCAGCGCCGCATTAGCGGCTCCGGTATCTGCTAAGACCATGGAAAAGATCGTAGTTGCGCATCGAGGCGCTAGTGGTTACTTACCAGAGCATACCTTGCCCGCTAAAGCGATGGCGCATGCGATGGGCGCAGATTATTTAGAGCAAGATGTGGTGATGACTAAAGACAATCAACTCATTGTCTTGCATGATCACTACCTTGATCGCGTAACTGACGTGGCCAAAAAATTCCCAGGCCGTGCGCGTGCTGATGGGCGCTACTACGCAATAGATTTTACCTTGCCAGAAATTCGCAGCTTGGCTTTCACCGAAGAGTTTGTGCTGGACAAAGATGGCAAAATGAGCCAGAAATTCCCTAATCGCTTCCCAATGTGGAAGAGCGATTTTCGCATTCATACGCTGGCTGAAGAAATAGAGATGATCCAAGGCATGAACCACTCTACAGGCAAAAACGTAGGGCTTTATGTTGAAACGAAAGCGCCGTGGTTTCACAAAAGCGAAGGCAAAGATATTTCGCTTGCGGTACTCGAAACCTTGAAAAAATACGGCTACACCGAAAAAGAGCATAAGGTCTTCTTGCAAAGTTTTGATGCGCCGGATCTGCAGCGTATACATGACGAGCTGCTAGCGAAAATGAAAATGAACATCAAGCTAGTACAGCTCATCACTTTGACCGAAGACAAAGAAACGATGGTCATCAATAAAGATGGCTCTTTGACCAACTACAGCTACGACTGGATGTTTGAGTCTGGGGCAATGGCGAAGATCGCCAAGTATGCCGATGGAGTGGGCCCTTGGTATCCGATGGTGGTTGAAGAAAGCTCAACCCCAGATAACATCAAAACCACCATTATGGTCAA
Source organism: Vibrionaceae bacterium (assembly GCA_051654185.1). Lineage (GTDB taxonomy): Bacteria > Pseudomonadota > Gammaproteobacteria > Enterobacterales > Vibrionaceae > Enterovibrio. Next base: position 6,420 of record JBOFXO010000422.1, read on the forward strand.
AGAAGCTCATGAAAATGGTCTGGTCGTGCATCCGTACACCTTCCGCCAAGATCCAGGCAAGGTGCCTGCGTACGCTAAAAACTTAAACGACATGCTCGATATTTTCTATAACACCGCCAAAGTCGACGGTGTTTTCACCGATTTTCCGGATATCGCAGTTCAGTTTTTGCGTGAGCAAAAAGCGCAAGCTCACATTAAAGCTAAATAACCCTTACAGTTAACTGCCTTTTGAGCCGCTGGCTCAAAAGGTAGCCTGACTAAAAACGCGGCGTCTGTGCTTACTAAAAAAAGTGCTTACTCCTAGAATTAAAGCTCACAGCTAGTTTGCTGGCAGCATACTCATTTGGCTTAAAGACAAATCTACTCCAATCTGTTAGCAATTCTTTAACAAAGAGCACTGCCTGCCACATGTAAACCCTTTGCAGCCTCAAACCTTCAAAATTCACATTCGTGTGCATTTGCAATTAAATCAGTGATCAAGAAACGAAAAATTTAGCGATTAATAAAGATGCAAAAATTTTTTACTGCAATTTATTGCGAAATCAAGATGCCTTTTTCTTCGCTACGCGATAGAATTTCGCGTCAATCCAATATCTAACATGTGCTATTGCGTATGTAGCACCACTGTCAACTAGGAAATCGCTATGCCTATCATCACTCTGCCTGACGCAAGCCAACGCGTTTTTGAACACCCTGTTTCTACTTTTGATGTCGCTCAATCCATAGGGCCAGGCCTTGCAAACGCTTGTATTGCCGGCCGCGTTAATGGTGTCCGCATTGACGCTTGCGATCTTATTACTCAAGATGCCACGCTTGAAATCATCACCGCTAAAGATGCCGATGGTCTTGAGATCATCCGCCACTCTTGCGCGCATCTGTTAGGCCATGCGATAAAGCAGCTCTATCCCAATGTGAAAATGGCCATCGGTCCAACCATTGATAATGGCTTTTACTATGACGTTGATTTAGAGCAGCCGCTAAGCCAAGACGATCTGCAAGCTATCGAGCAGCGTATGCTTGAGCTGGCTAAAACTAAGTATCGAGTGATCAAGAAAAAGGTAAGCTGGCAAGAAGCGCGCGACGTCTTTGCCGCTCGTGATGAAAGCTACAAAATGGCCATTTTGGATGAAAATGTGGCGCGAGATGATTCGCCTGCTCTGTATCATCATGAAGAATATATCGATATGTGCCGCGGCCCGCATGTGCCGCACATGGGCTTTTGCCAGCATTTTGCGTTATTGAGCGTCGCGGGTGCCTATTGGCGTGGTGATAGCAAAAACAAAATGCTGCAGCGCATTTATGGCACCGCATTTACAGATAAAAAAGAGTTAAAAGCTTATCTTAAGCACCTAGAAGAAGCCGTAAAACGTGACCACCGCCGCCTTGGTAAGCAGCTGGATCTTTACCATATGCAGCAAGAAGCGCCTGGCATGGTCTTTTGGCATCACAACGGCTGGGTCATTTTCCGCGAGCTTGAGCAATTTATCCGTGGCAAACTGCGCGAATACGATTACCAAGAAGTAAAAGGCCCCTTGATCATGGACCGCATCTTGTGGGAGCGCTCTGGTCATTGGGACAAATACGCTGAGTACATGTTTACAACGCAGTCAGAAAATCGTGAATACGCTTTAAAGCCCATGAACTGTCCAGGACACGTGCAAATTTTCAACCAAGGCCTTAAGTCATACCGCGATCTGCCTTTGCGTATGGCGGAATTTGGCAGCTGCCACCGCAATGAGCCGTCGGGCGCGCTGCATGGCCTGATGCGCGTACGCGGATTTACTCAAGACGACGCACACATTTTTTGTACGCCGCAGCAAGTACAACAAGAGGTCACCTCTTGTATCGGCATGGTGTACGACATTTATAAAATTTTTGGCTTCACTGAGATTGTCGTTAAGCTTTCAACACGCCCAGAAAAACGCGTTGGCTCTGACGAAATGTGGGATCGCGCTGAAAATGCGCTTATCGAAGCATTGCAGTCAATGGGCATTGCTTTTGAGATATTAAGCGGAGAGGGCGCATTTTATGGTCCTAAAATTGAATTTACTCTATATGATTGTTTAGATCGCGCTTGGCAATGTGGTACAGTGCAGCTTGATTTTGCGCTTCCGGAGCGTTTATCAGCCACTTATGTCGGTGAAGACAACGAACGCCATATTCCGGTGATGATCCACCGTGCGATTTTAGGTTCAATTGAACGCTTCATCGGTATTTTAATTGAAGAATACGCGGGATCATTCCCAACTTGGCTAGCACCAGAGCAAGCTGTTGTTATTAATATCACCGACAATCAAGCCGGTTATGCTGAACAAATTGCGAAAAAATTGCAAAAGGCAGGATTTAGAGCCTCAGCAGACTTGAGAAACGAAAAGATTGGCTTTAAAATCCGCGAACACACTTTAAAGCGCGTGCCTTACATGCTGGTGTGCGGCGACCAAGAAATGGAAGCTGGCGAAATTGCTGTGCGTACGCGCAAAGGTAAAGATTTGGGCAGGTATAAGTTAGATGCGTTCATCGCGATATTAGAGAACGAAGTCTCTGCTCGATCACTCAATATTTTGGAGGAATAAGGTTATTAAAGGCGCAAGAAAAGCCCCGATAAAACAGAATGCTCACCGTCTTAACGACGAAATTCGCGGTGTACGCGAGGTTCGTTTAAGTGGTATTGAGGGTGAGCAACTGGGTATTGTCTCTTTAGCTGAAGCACTTAAAGCTGCAGAAGAGGCTGGTGTTGATCTGGTTGAAATCAGTCCTAATGCTGAACCGCCCGTTTGCCGGATCATGGATTACGGCAAATTCCTCTACGAGAAAAGTAAATCTCAAAAAGAGCAAAAGAAAAAGCAAAAGGTCATTCAGGTTAAGGAAATTAAATTCCGACCTGGTACAGATATAGGCGACTATCAGGTAAAACTACGCAACCTGATCCGCTTTATAGAAGAGGGTAACAAAGTCAAAGTCACCGTACGATTTCGTGGTCGCGAAATGGCGCACCAAGATATCGGCGTTGATGTCCTGCATCGCTTGAAAGAAGACACTGATGAACTTGCAGTGGTAGAAAGCTTTCCTGTGCGAATTGAAGGGCGTCAAATGATCATGATGCTGGCCCCAAAGAAGAAGTGATTGCGGCCTTCAAGTAGCTACTGCGGCGTTTTGCGGCGTAGTAGCTCGCCAAATCACATTTATTAATGCAACAATGCGGAGTTATTCATCATGCCTAAGATGAAAGCAAACAAAGGCGCAGCGAAGCGCTTTAAAAAAACAGCCGGTGGCTTTAAGTTTAAGCACGCAACCAAGCGTCACATCCTTACTAAGCGTACGACTAAGAACAAGCGCCAACTACGTCCAAATGCTATTTTGCCAAAGTGCGAAATCGCAGCTGTAGCACGTATGCTTCCATACGCATAATTTTTCTTAGTTTTTAACGTAACGATTTTAGTAGGAGTGCCATTATGGCTCGTGTAAAACGTGGTGTTCAGGCTCGTGCCCGTCACAAAAAAGTTCTAAAGCAAGCAAAAGGTTACTACGGTGCACGTTCACGTGTTTATCGCGTAGCGTTCCAAGCAGTTGTTAAAGCAGGTCAATACGCATACCGTGACCGCCGTCAGAAAAAACGTCAATTCCGCCAATTGTGGATTGCACGTATCAATGCGGCAGCGCGTCAAAATGGTATGTCTTACAGCCGTTTTATCAATGGTTTGAAAAAGGCATCTATCGAGATCGATCGTAAAATTTTGGCTGATATCGCAGTTTTTGACAAAGCAGCATTTGCTGTTTTGGTTGAAAAATCAAAAAGCAGCCTGTAATTTTGCATCAATTTTGTTGCTAACAATATAAAAAAAAGGAGCTTTTGCTCCTTTTTTTTGCCTTTTTTATCTTCGTGATTTGCCACTATTTTTTTTTATTTCACAGCAGACCTGTGCATTTTCTGAGTAAACTAATAGAAATTTCTCTTTCTGTTTAGGTTTTTCTGATGACTGACCGCCCAACGAATAATCCCTCACGGCTCAATACACCGCCACCTGTGAGTGGAGCAACTACTTCTAGCGCAAGTTCAACAACAGATACT
>JBOFXO010000423.1:0-16714 GCA_051654185.1 Vibrionaceae bacterium
ATGGTTAAGCTACCACCTTCTTCAACATTACGTGCTGCGCCGAAAAAGCGTTTTGGACGATGCAGCGCATTGGCATCAACACCACCGGTCAGCACTTTGCCTGAGCTTGGCACAACGGTGTTATAAGCGCGTGCAAGGCGAGTGATAGAGTCAAGCAAAATGACAACATCCTTTTTATGCTCGACAAGGCGCTTAGCTTTTTCAATTACCATTTCAGCAACTTGCACGTGGCGTGCGGCCGGCTCGTCAAACGTAGAGGCGACAACTTCGCCTTTTACTAGACGCTGCATTTCGGTCACTTCTTCAGGGCGCTCGTCGATGAGCAAAACCATCAGCACGCATTCAGGGTGGTTATAGGTAATGCTTTGCGCGATGTTTTGCAGCAGCATGGTTTTACCCGCTTTAGGCGGTGCGACAATCAGGCCGCGCTGCCCTTTACCGATTGGCGCAGCAAGATCTAAGATCCGTGCGGTAATATCTTCGGTAGAGCCGTTGCCGCGTTCCATGATCATGCGCTCGTTGGCATGCAGCGGCGTTAAGTTTTCAAATAAAATTTTGTTGCGCGCGTTGTCTGGCTTGTCGTGGTTGACGTCGTTGACTTTGAGTAACGCAAAATAGCGCTCACCATCTTTAGGGGGGCGAATTTTACCAGAAATTGTATCGCCAGTGCGTAAGTTAAAACGGCGAATTTGGCTCGGTGAAACGTAAATGTCGTCTGGACCTGCTAAGTACGAGCTGTCTGCGCTGCGCAAGAAACCAAAGCCGTCCTGAAGAATTTCTAATACGCCGTTGCCAAAGATGTCTTCGCCGCTTTTTGCGTGCTGTTTTAAGATAGCGAAAATAATGTCTTGTTTACGCAGGCGGGCAAGATTTTCAAGGCCCATGCTTTCGCCTACGGCAACCAGCTCGGACACTGCCTTGTTCTTCAATTCGGTAAGATTCATAGTGGTAGGTGTCTTTTTATAAGTTAAAGTTGTCAAGAGTAGGGTTAATTTCGAGTAAAGAAGTTCTGGATGTGCTTCGAGAATGAACGGATGAACACAATTACATACAATAAATTAACATCAGAATAAAATCTTGTCCAGACTAGATCACGCACTAGAAATAATGGCATTCGCCGCAAAAAAAAGAATCTTTTTGAGATCGCCTATACAAACCGTGGTTGCAAGTACTTAAAAAGCAGCCGCAGAGGGCTGCGTCTTGATTGCGATTATAAGTTAGCGTCTAAAAACTCTTTAAGCTGCGTTTTAGACAGAGCGCCCACTTTAGTCGCCGCAACGGTGCCATTTTTAAATAGCAGTAGTGTTGGAATGCCACGAATGCCAAATTTAGCTGGCGTGTTAGGGTTTTGATCGATATTTAGCTTACCGATAGTGAGTGTTCCTTGGTACTCTTCAGCAATGCTGTCGAGGATTGGCGCAATCATTTTACAAGGGCCACACCATTCGGCCCAAAAGTCCACAAGGATTGGGCCTGAAGCCTGAAGAACGTCACTGTCAAAGCTATTGTCGCTCAGCTGCAAAATCATATCGCTCATTATTCACCTCGATGGTTTTTTGCTGTTGATGCAGGTGCATCAGCATAAGATGGTAATATTTGAATGGATCTACTTTCTTATTGCAAGCATTAGCTGGTATCCTGTGACAATGAAAATGACGCATCTCACACAGCACAAATTTGCTGATTTCGGCCTTCACGCTGATGTAGTCAGCGGCTTGGAGAAAAAAGGGTTTCAATATTGCACCCCGATCCAAGCTTTAGCATTGCCGATCTTATTAAACGGGCAAGACATTGCAGGTCAAGCGCAAACCGGTACCGGTAAAACCATGGCGTTTTTGACTGCGACGTTTCATTATTTATTAACTAACCCTGCGAAAAATCAAGATAAACGTTCGCCTCGCGCCATTATTATGGCACCAACGCGTGAACTTGCGCTGCAGATCTACAATGACGCGCTGCCGCTGCTTGAAAGCACAGCGCTAAAGGCGGGACTCGCTTACGGCGGTGAGAGTTATGATAAGCAGCAAGCCGCGTTAGAGGCGGGTGTTGATATTCTTATCGGCACAACTGGGCGGATCATCGATTTTGTTAAGCAGCAAGCGATAAGCTTACGAGGCATCCAAGTGATGGTGCTCGATGAAGCCGATCGCATGTTTGATCTTGGATTTATTAAAGATATTCGCTTTTTATTGCGCCGTATGCCGCCGCCGGATGAGCGTCTTAATATGCTGTTTTCTGCGACTTTGTCATATCGCGTGCAAGAGCTTGCCTTTGAGCATATGACAGCGCCACAGCACGTTGTGGTTGAGCCTGAGCAAAAAACCGGGCACCGCATCAAAGAAGAGCTCTTTTATCCATCTAACAGCGATAAAATGCGCCTTTTGCAAACGCTTATTGAAGAAGAGTGGCCGGAGTGTGCGGTTATTTTTGCTAACACTAAGCACCGCTGTGAAGATATCTGGGGCCATTTAGCCGCCGATGGGCTGCGAGTGGGTCTTTTGACTGGCGATGTGGCGCAAAAAAAACGCGAGCAAATTTTGCAGCAATTCACGCAGGGCAATTTGGATCTGCTGGTTGCAACTGATGTGGCTGCGCGTGGTTTGCACATTCCTAAAGTGACGCACGTATTTAACTACGACTTGCCTGATGATTGTGAAGATTACGTGCACCGTATTGGACGCACTGGTCGCGCCGGAGCAAGCGGCCATTCAATCAGCTTTGCTTGTGAAGAGTACGCTATCAATTTGCCAGGAATTGAAACTTACATTGGGCACTCAATTGCAGTTTCCGATTATGATCCCAGCGCATTATTGACTGATCTGCCGCCGCCGTTAAAGCTGCACAAAACAAGGCAGGTTAATAGCCGGCGCACTGGCGCTAAAGGCGCTAATGCTAATTCATCGCCGCGCCCTCGTCGTCGTCCTTCTGCGCCAAAGGTGTAACGAGTGGGTGTATCGACGACTAGCAGTCCTTACTATGCAGCGATTGATCTCGGTTCAAATAGCTTTCACCTGTGGATCGTAAAAAAAGAGGGAGCGACTGCGCGCACTGTCACTAAGAGTAAGCGTAAAGTGCGCCTTGCTGCAGGGCTGCAGGGCGATGGTGAGCTGCAGCGGCTTGATGATGAGGCTTTTGCGCGAGGGCTTGCTTGCTTAGCGTATTTCGCGCAAGAAATTGCGTCGATCCCTAAAGAAAATGTTATTTGCGTTGCGACAGCGGCTTTGCGCCAAGCGGCAAACCAGCAGCAATTTTTAACGCAAGGACAGGCCATTTTAGGCGCACAAATTCAGCTCATTTCGGGCGAGCAAGAAGCTGCGCTGATTTATCAAGGCGCGAGCGAGTTTACCGGCATTGAGCGCGTCTTTCATCCTGCGAGTTGGCAAAAGAAAATTCACTCCTTAGTCATTGATATTGGCGGGGCAAGCAGCGAGCTTATCATTGGCAAAGAGAATAAGCCGCTTTTGCTGACAAGCTTAGAGATGGGCTGTGTCACTTGGCGCACGCGCTATTTTGCTGATGACAAGCTCACTGAGGCTAACTTTTGCGCCGCGATTGCAGCAGCAAAAGAAAAATTGCTACCAATAGTGGCAAGTTATCAAGCTGTTGGCTGGCAAAAATGCCTTGGCGCAAGTGGGATCATGCAATCGATTTACAAAATTTTGTCCAGCAAAGAAAAGGTTGACCATATTCATTTAGCCTTGCTCTATAGGCTTAAAACGCAGCTTATTGATTGCCAAACATTTGAACAAATTAATATTTCTGGCTTGAATGATGAGCGTGCGATGGTTTTTCCAAGTGGTCTTGCGATTTTGATTGCTATCTTTGAATCTTTGCAAATAGAGACGCTATCGCTTGCGCAAGGTGCGCTGCGTGAGGCGCTGCTGTTGCAAGTTGTGAATCGCGGTTCAACAATAAGCTAACACTTTTCTTCAAAGACCGAGTGATGGTCATTTTAGTTGTCGAAAAGCGCCTATTTGACTAGGCGCTTGTGTGCTTTTTAAGCGATTGCGCGTTGGCGCAGTAACGCAGCTGTGGATGGTGCGCGCCCGCGGAAACGTTCAAATAAAACCATCGGATCTTCGCTGCCGCCTTGCTCTAAGATATTGTTTAAAAAGGATGCGCCGGTTTCTTGGTTAAAGATCCCTTCCTCTTCAAAACGGCCAAATGCGTCGGCAGATAATACTTCTGCCCACAGATAGCTGTAATAGCCCGCGCTGTAGCCGCCTGCGAAAATATGGCCAAAGCTGTGCGCAAAACGAGACCAAGTTGGTGATGGTACAACCGCTACGCGCTCTTTGATCTTGGTAAGGGTTGCGACTACATCGACTTTTTGCTTAGGATCAAATTCGTGGTGTAAGGTGAAGTCGAACAAACCAAACTCAAGCTGGCGCAAAATGGCCATGGCAGACTGAAAATTACGCGCTGCAATCATGCGATCCAGCATCTCTTTTGGCAGAGGCTCGTTTGTTTGATAATGGCCAGAAATAAACGCGAGCGCTTCTTCTTGCCAGCACCAGTTTTCTAAAAATTGGCTAGGCAGTTCAACTGCATCCCATGGTACGCCGCTGATCCCAGCAACATCCGGCACATCGACTTGCGTTAGCATATGGTGAATACCATGGCCAAACTCATGAAATAGTGTGATCACTTCATCGTGAGTAAATAGCGCAGGCTTATCGCCAACAGGGCGGTTAAAGTTACAAGTTAAGTACGCGACAGGCGTTTGCAGCGTTTGGTCGATTTTGATGCGTCGGCCACGGCAATCGTCCATCCACGCGCCGCCTTGCTTATTTTCACGCGCATACAGATCAAGGTAGAAGCTGCCGCGAAGCGTGCCGTTTGCGTCTAAAATGTCATAGAAATTAACATCTTTATGCCAAGTTTCTACGTTTTGGCGCGGTTTTACTTGTACGTTGAAAACGCGATTTAACACAGTGAATAGCCCTGTGATCACGCGCTCTTCTGGAAAATAGGGGCGCAGCTCTTCGTCGCTGATCTGATAGCGTTGCTGTTTGAGTTTTTCGCTGTAGTAAGCGTAATCCCAAGCGTTAAGCGTCTGCACGCCAAACTGCTCTTTAGCAAATTGCTGCAATGCTGCAACCTCTTTTTGCCCTTGAGGGCGCGCTTTTTCGATCAGATCATTTAAAAAATCAAAAATTTGTGCAGGATTTTTGGCCATTTTTGTGACCAGCGAGCGCTCGCAGTAGTTGGCAAATCCAAGCAGCTGCGCAAGCTCATGTTTGAGCGCTAAAAGCTCATTGATCAGGTTGCTGTTATCAAATTTGCCCGCGTATGGACCTTGATCAGAGGCGCGCGTTACGTAAGCTTGGTACATCTCTTGGCGCAGCGCTTGGTTGTCGCAATAAGTCATAACTGGCAAATAAGATGGAATATCAAGGGTAAACAGATAACCATCTAGCTGCTTTGATTGCGCCTTAGCAAGCGCCGCTTCTAGCGCAGATTGAGGCAGGCCACTGAGTTCATTTACATCGAGTACTTGCTTTGTCCATGCCATGGTCGCATCGAGCACGTTATTGGAAAATTGTGAGCTTAGCTGCGATAAGCGCTGGCTAATTTCACCAAAGCGCAGCTGCTGCTCTTCTGGCAGCGCAATGCCTGAAAGCTCAAAATCACGCAAAGCATTAGTGACGCTTTTTTGCGCCGCCGTGCTTAGTGTTGCAAAATCATCACGCGCTTTGATGGCTTTGTATGCTTCGTATAATGGCAGATGTTGGCCAACCCACGTTGAATATTCGGACAATAACGGCAAGCAGGCATCGTGCGCCTCGCGTAGCGGCTGATTGTTGACGACTGAGTTCATGTGGCTGACCGCCGACCAGATGCGGCTTAGGCGATCGCTTGACTCTTCAAGCGGCACACACAGATTTTGCCATGTTGGCGCACTGTTGTTTGCTAACACGTTTTCAATGGCGCTGCGGCAATCGCTGATAGCTTGTGTGATAGCGGGCTCGACGTGCTCAGGCTTTATCGCGCTAAATGGCGGCAGTTCGGTAAAAGCAAGTAAAGGATTAGTCATAGCGACTCCTGTCTAAACGCTGCAAAAAAAGGCAAATAATGATATTACCACCTTTTTTTGCAAAGTGGCTAAGTACGATGTTTAAGCAGATTGTGTTATTGATGGCGATAAGTGCCGCGAATGGGAGATAATGATTTTTCGTTGGTTAAATGGAAAAAATGATGCTCAGTTACCGCCACAGTTTCCATGCGGGAAATCACGCTGATGTTTTAAAACACGTAGTTTTGACTTTGATCCTTGATGCGCTAAAACAAAAAGAGGCGCCTTTTGTCTATTATGACACCCATTCGGGTGCGGGTCGCTACGATCTGCAAGGGGCGCACGCGACTAAAACGAGTGAATTTAAGCAAGGCATAGAGCTTATCTGGCAGCGTGACGATGTACCCGCGCCACTTAAAAATTATATAAATATTATCAAAGCGTTAAATCCTAATGGCGTGCTACGCTTTTATCCAGGCTCGCCGTTGATCGCGCGCTCGTTATTGCGTGAGCAAGATAAAGCGGCGCTTTCAGAGCTGCATCCCACAGATTTTGCTTTGTTGTTGCAAGAGATGCGTAGCGATAGGCAGGTCAAAGTGTTTCAAGAAGACGGCTATGCGCGTTTAAAAGCGAGTTTGCCGCCAGCTGCGCGGCGTGGCATGGTGCTGATTGATCCGCCGTATGAGCTTAAAACCGAATACCATGACGTGGTCAGCGGCATCGCGCAAAGTGTCAAACGCTTTGCAACCGGCGTGTATGCGATTTGGTATCCTGTGGTTTATCGGCGTAATGTGGATGTGATAACCAAAGGGCTAGCAGAGCTTGGCATTCGCAAAATATTGCAGCTTGAGCTTGGCGTGCGCCCTGACTCAGACGAGCTTGGCATGAGCGCCTCGGGGCTGATCGTGATAAATCCGCCTTGGCAGCTGCAAGAAACAATGCAAAATGTGTTGCCGTGGCTGCAAACTGTGCTGGCACCGCAAACTGGCCATCATCTGGTGCGTTGGGTTGTTCCAGAGTAGCCGCTGACGTGAATTTTTTGGGTGCTTTTTTCACAAAAAGGGTGAAATTTTATGACAGAGCAATTTGATTATATTTGCATTGGCGCAGGTAGCGGCGGTATTGCTTCTGCAAATCGTGCCGCGATGCATGGCGCAAAGGTTGCGCTTATTGAAGGTAATGCGCTCGGCGGTACTTGCGTGAATGTCGGCTGCGTACCTAAAAAAGTGATGTGGCACGGCGCGCAGATTGCTGAAGCCATTAAATTTTTTGCGCCCGATTATGGCTTTGATGTGAGTTTAAACGGCTTTAGCTGGGAAAAACTTGTGCAAAGCCGCGCCGCTTATATCGAGCGAATTCATCATAGCTATGAAAATGTGCTAGCAAAAAATAACATTACCATTTTGTCTGGATTTGCTCGTTTTGTTAATGTGAACACGGTTGAAGTCGACGGCAAGCGCTACAGTGCGCCGCACATTTTAATCGCTGTCGGTGGCAAGCCGTTAATTCCTGACGTACCAGGGGCTGATTACGGCATTGATTCAAATGGATTTTTCGCTCTAAATTCGCTACCTAAACGCGTAGCTGTCGTGGGGGCGGGCTACATTGCCGTAGAAATTGCCGGCGTGCTGCAGGCTTTGGGTAGTCAAACCGCGCTGTTTGTGCGCAAAAATTCGCCGCTGCGCCAATTTGATCCGCTGTTAGTGGAAACGCTTGTCGGCGAAATGGCTAAGCAGGGCGTAACGCTGCACACGGACTGCATTCCAAAACAAGTGGTTAAGGAAGCTGACGGCTCGACTAGCATTCATTTTACCAATGGTACGGTTTATAACTGCGATGTTTTGATCTGGGCTATTGGGCGCTCGCCTGTAACGGCTGCGCTAAATTTAAGTGCGGCTGGTGTGACAGTTGATGAGCAAGGTTTTATTGTGGTTGATGAATATCAAAATACCACGGCTGCCGGCATTTACTGTGTTGGTGATGCGATGGCTGGCGGGATTGAGCTGACGCCGGTTGCGGTTAAAGCGGGGCGGCTTCTTTCTGAGCGCTTATTTAACAATAAGCCACAGGCGAAAATGGACTATAAGCTTGTGCCAAGCGTGGTATTTAGCCATCCGCCTATTGGTACGGTAGGTCTTACTGAGCCACAGGCGATTGCGCAATACGGCCAAGCGCAAGTAAAGGTTTACTCTTCTAGTTTTACTCCGATGTATTCGGCGGTGACGAGTCATCGTCAGCCATGCCGCATGAAATTAGTGTGTGTGGGAGAGGATGAGAAAATTGTCGGCCTGCATGGCATCGGCCTTGCCGTGGATGAAATGTTGCAAGGCTTTGCGCTGGCTGTAAAAATGGGCGCAACCAAAGCCGATTTTGACAGCTGTGTAGCAATCCATCCAACAGGCGCTGAAGAGTTTGTCACAATGCGCTAGCCGCAGTACAGCCAAGGGGGCTCCTTGGCTGTTTTTCGCTAAAAAATGACTGACTTACGGCATTGAACCGGAGCAAAATAGGCTAGCGCCAGCAATCTCTTTACTGTTATGCTCGAGGCACGATAGCTCAACGAGTCATACGCTATGTCACGTCAAACAATCGTTCTTTTGTTAAGCTCTCATCTTGTTGTCGGTGTTATTGGTTTTGCCGGCGGCCTCTATGCTCTGCCTATTCTTATCGCGCCCGACAGTCCTGCTATTGAGGAAATCAGCGCGCAGCAAGCCCATGCGCAGTTTAAAGGCATTTTTCGCCGCGATCTCAAAGGCAGCGATTTTTTTCATTGGGGGGAAGGTGAGGTGAGTGTTGGACCTGCTGCCGTTACACTCAAGGGTAAATTGGCGCCAGGGCCTGATTATGTTCTCTATTTATCGCCTGAATTTGTTGAAAATGAAGAAGATTTTGCGCGCATTAAAAGTGAAATGGTAAAAGTGGGAGAGGTGCGGACATTTAATAATTTTATTGTTCCTTTGCCTAAAGACATTGATTTGACGCGCTTTAACAGCGTTATTGTCTGGTGTGAACGTTTTGGTGAGTTTATTACCGCTGCGCAATATCAGCTTTAATTTCAAAAAGTTAAATTCTAAGATGGCGTTGCAAAAGCGCGCATCGTGGTTATTTAATGCGCGCTTAAATACTTAGCTGTGCCGATTACGCCGCCGTGAGGTTAAAGAGTGCATTTTGCGCTTACGGCGGCAAGCTCTTAGGAGATGAACTTCTTTATGTCACTGTCTTTTTTATCAAGATAATGCGTTGACTGAATGCGGCGAATGGTTCTGCAGCGTCCACTGATCAAAAGTGTTTCGGTGGTCGCGATATTGCCGCGGCGCGTTACCCCTTCGAGCAGATCCCCTTTTGTAATGCCGGTTGCCGAGAAAATGATCTCGTCGCTGCGCACCATCTCTTCTAGGGTTAAGCGGCAGTTGATCTCTATGCCCATTTTTTTACAGCGCGTGTGCTCGGCTAAAGAAAGCTTGCGATTTTCCGGCGTATCGCCTTTTACCATATGGCGCAGCAGCAGCTTGCTGTGCATATCGCCGCCTAGCGCACGGATCACCGCGGCAGAAATTACCCCTTCTGGTGCTCCGCCAATTCCGTACATGACATCAACTTGGCTATCTGGCATGCAGGTGAGAATAGAGGCTGCGACATCGCCGTCGGCAAATGCAAATACTTTGATCCCCATTTGCTGCATTTTTTCAATCACTTCGTCGTGACGAGGCTTAGAAAGAGTCGCCACGGTAAGCTGTGATAAATCTTTATTAAGCGCTTTAGCGATATTTTTAAGGTTGACCTCAATTGGTAAAGAAAGATCGATACAGCCTTTGGCTTGCGGGCCGACGACAAGTTTTTCCATATACATATCAGGTGCTTGTAATAGGCTGCCTTTTTCTGCAGCGGCAAGTACAGAAAGCGCATTGGGCTGCCCCATGGCCGTCATGCGAGTGCCTTCGATAGGATCAACGGCAATGTCTACAAGATCGCCGCCTTTACCGACTTTTTCGCCAATATAAAGCATGGGCGCTTCGTCGATTTCCCCTTCACCAATGACAATTTCCCCTTCGATGTCGATTTGGTTGAACAAAGTACGCATCGCTTGCACCGCTGCGTCATCTGCTGCATTTTTGTCACCTCGTCCAAGCCAGCGAAAACCTGCAAGCGCTGCGCTCTCGGTCACGCGAGAAAAAGCTAAAGCTAAATCACGTTTCATATCTATCCAACCAACCCGTAATCAATCACAACAAAAGAGATGGTGTATGGTAACATAAAGCGTTATCGTTGAACGATCAAAAGGGCAAGCACGCTTTGCTTTTAGAGAAAAATTGCGTGTGACAAAAAAATTGTCTGTTGCAGCTCAAGGCGAAAAACTGACACAAGTATGACGTTTTTTTGTGCAAACGTTTGCAAAAATGTTCTGTGAAGAGTGCTTGATCTGCCTTGCCTAGTTAGAATGTTGATGGAAACTTATAATCATCAGTACTTGATGAATTTGATCAGATTTGCGCATTGCGCTAGGACAAAATAGGTGGCTTATGTCATTGGAAATTTTAGAACAGTTAGAAGATAAGGTGCAGGTAGCGGTCGATACTATCTCTTTGTTGCAATTAGAAATTGAAGAATTAAAAGAGCAAAATAGTGCGCTGAAAATGGCGTCACAAAATGCAGTACAAACCAAAGAAACACTAGAGGCTGAGAACCAAAAAATGCGTGCAGAGCAAGAAGCTTGGCAGCAACGCATCCGCAGCCTACTAGGTAAAATCGAAGAAGTAGAGTAAAAGCAGAGCCGTAAGGCTCTAGCAATCTATCATCGGTGGATCAATCTATATCGATAGGATCTTGCGATATGATCACACCGGTGGTGTCGGCGTACAGATAATCATCGGGTAAAAAGGTCACGCCACCAAAATTAACGGCAATATCTAGCTCGCCAATGGTTCTGTTTTGCGCCCCAACAGGAATAGATGCAAGAGCTTGAATTCCAAGATCTATTTCGCTAAGTGCATCAACATCGCGTACCGAGCCGTACACCACCATCCCTTCCCAATTGTTCTCTGCCGCAAGCTGCGCAATTTCTGCGTTGATCAGCGCGTAGCGCAATGAGCCGCCGCCATCAATTAGCATGACGCGCCCCATGCCGTCTTGTTCGCACAACTCGCGAATAAGGCCGTTATCCTCAAAACATTTTACTGTCACGATTTGCCCGCCAAAGGAGCTTCGGCCGCCAAAACTGCTCATCATTGGCTCTAGAACATCGATTTGATCTAGATAAATATCACACAGTTGCGAAGTATTGTATTCCATCATCGATCTCTCTTTTAGAAGGGGCAATTTGCTCGAAAAGTTCATTAATGTGCAAAATGTGCATCAGTAACAAACTTTATTACAAGATAGCCAAAACACCGTAGTATTAAAGATATCACGCAATTTACTTTATAGGGAAACATTGACAAATAGGGGCAAAGAAAACAGCAAGTTCGTGATAAGTGCAAGTTTAACAACTTGACCCATCAGCGGGCGTATTTGTGCGCCGTCTTGAGCTTGCCACACAGCTTGTCCATGGCGAATAGCAAGTGGCGCTGCAAGTAAGAAAATCCAATTAAACCAATTTGTTGCGTTAAAAAAAGTAAAGATGGAGAAGAACAAAAAAATGCCACTTAATAGGCAAATGTGGTAAATGCGGCTATTTTTAGGGCCAATGCGTACCGCAAGGGTTTTTTTGTTGCAAGCTTTATCGTTATCAATATCTCTTAAGTTATTGATATTTAATACGCAAACTGCAAGAAGCCCACAAGCTATAGCAGGAAGAAAAAGTAAGGCGTTGATAAATCCTTGCTGCAGATAAAAACTGCCCAGTACACCAAGTAGGCCAAAAAAAAGTAACACGGCGATATCGCCAAGTCCATAATAACCATAAGCTTTATTGCCAACGGTGTAGCAGATAGCAGCAATGATGGCAACGCCCCCTAATAAGCAAAAGCTGAAAATATCTTTTGCATCGGCAAAAGCGTTTAACAAGAGGAGTAAACCACAGCCAATAGTAAGTAATATATTGATAAAAATGGCTATTTTCATGCCATTTTTGTTGATAAGCCCCAGCTGCAAACCGCGTTTAGGACCAAGCCGCTCGTTATTGTCAGTGCCTTTTAACAGATCGCCATAATCATTGGCAAAATTAGAAAGAATTTGCAGCAGTAGCGCTGTGCTTATCGCGAGCAAAAAAACCAGCCAGTTAAAATTAGCGTGCTCAAAGCTTAGTGCGCTGCCGGTGACTATGCTTGTGACGGCCAGAGGCAAGGTGTGTGGTCTAGCTGCTGCTAGCCAAACTTTAAAAGAAAATGGGTGCATGAAAAGCCTTTAATTGCAGCAAAGCAAACACGTTAAAAAAAGAAAAGTTGTACACAATAGGTACAACTTTGCGCATATGTTTTTATTGAGTATTTATAAAATAAAACGGCTGAGATCTTCGTTTTCTACCAGCTCGTTTAAGTGCGATTTTACATATTGTGCGTTGATTTCAAAGCTTTCTCCGCTGCGCTCACTGGCATTAAAGGAAATCTCGTCAATAAGGCGCTCTAACACGGTGTGCAGGCGGCGCGCACCAATGTTTTCTGTTTTTTCATTCACTTGCCAAGCGGCATTGGCGATTGCTTCAATACCATCTTCGGTAAAGGTGAGCTTGACATTTTCAGTGTGCATTAAGGCGCTGCATTGCTCGGTTAAAGAAGCGTTTGGCTCAACCAAAATGCGTTTAAAATCAGAGACAGACAGCGCTTTTAGCTCGACGCGGATCGGCAGGCGGCCTTGCAATTCAGGAATAAGATCCGATGGCGTACTCATTTGAAAGGCGCCGGAGGCAATGAACAAAATATGGTCGGTCTTGATCATGCCGTGCTTGGTTGAGATGGTGCTTCCTTCGATAAGCGGCAATAGATCGCGCTGTACGCCTTCACGAGAAACATCGGGGCCTGAGCTTTCGCCACGCTTACAAATTTTGTCGATTTCATCAATGAATACAATGCCATGGTTTTCTACTGCTGCAATAGCAAGCTCTTTGATTTCTTCGGCGTTGATAAGTTTGCCCGCTTCTTCTTCAGTGGCAGCTTTAAGCGCTTCTTTTATCGTCATTTTGCGCGTTTTTTTGGCGCTGCCTTGGCCGATGTTTTGAAACATGCTTTGCAGCTGACTGGTCATCTCTTCCATGCCAGGAGGCGCCATGATTTCCATATTAAGCGGGGCGTTAGAAAGCTCAATCTCGATCTCTTTATCATCAAGCTGACCTTCGCGGATCTTTTTGCGAAACGCTTGCCGCGCTGCTGAATCGCTGGTGTCTTGCGCCTTACCCCAAGCATCGCGCGCCGGTGGCAGTAAAATGTCTAAAATGCGCTCTTCTGCTAGCTCTTCGGCGCGGTATTTTACTTTTTCCATTTGCTGCTGGCGTGTCATTTTAATAGCAGAATCAGTCAGATCGCGAATGATGCTCTCCACTTCTTTGCCAACATAGCCAACTTCGGTAAATTTGGTCGCTTCGACCTTAATAAACGGCGCATTAGCCAGTTTTGCTAAGCGGCGGGCGATTTCGGTTTTACCTACGCCCGTAGGTCCGATCATTAAAATGTTTTTAGGCGTCACTTCAGCGCGCAGCTCGCTAGGCAGCTGCATGCGGCGCCAGCGGTTGCGCAGGGCGATAGCTACCGCACGTTTTGCGTCGGATTGGCCAATAATGTGTTTGTCTAATTCGCAAACAATTTCGCGGGGAGTCATTTCAGACATATGGCACCTTAATATTCTAATTCTTCAATGGTTTGGAAGTGATTGGTAAAGACACAAATGCTCCCAGCGATAGTCAATGATTTTTGGGCGATATCACGAGCATTAAGGTCGGTGTTCTCTAAAAGTGCAATGGCGGCGGCTTGCGCAAAATTACCGCCAGAGCCGATGGCAATCAGATCATTTTCAGGCTGCACCACGTCGCCGTTGCCGGTGATAATGAGCGACGCGCTCGCATCCGCGACAGCGAGCAGCGCCTCAAGTTTGCGCAGCATGCGGTCGGTGCGCCAATCTTTAGCAAGCTCAACAGCAGCTTTTGTTAAATGACCTTGATGAAGCTCCAATTTGCGTTCAAAACGTTCAAACAGGGTAAAGGCATCGGCCGTGCCGCCGGCAAAGCCTGCAATAACTTGGTTGTTGTATAAACGGCGAACTTTGCGTGCATTACCTTTCATAACGGTATTGCCTAAAGAGACTTGGCCGTCTCCTGCCATCACAACCTGATTATTGCGGCGAACTGAAACGATAGTCGTCACGAAAAGATACCCCCTTAGATAAAAAGCTGGCGACAATTGCCAGCAACTTGCAAGGTACAATGGGGGAGAAAAGTGGTAAATTCAAGCGGCACAAGAAATTTATCGGCGCGCGTGAGCGCTATTCCCAAAACCAAATGGCGCAAGGTTCAATACCAACACGGCGTAAGGTGTTCATGTCGCGTTCAGCGGTACGTTTTTTTGGATAAGGACCAAGCACGACACGATACCAAGTACCGGATGCGGCTTGTGATACGCGAATTTGACTTTCAAGCCCCTGAAAGGCAATGCCGGCTCTGCGCTGCTCAGCCTGATCTTGTGTGCGAAAAGCGCCGCACTGCATAAGATAAGGGCGCACGGAAAGCTCTTGTTCGTTAGCATTGACTTTCACGTCTTTATTTTCTAGTACCTTAATGTAGGTCCATTTTTCTTGTGGTTTAGGTGGCAAGAGCGGTTCATTTTTAGGCAAGGCGGCGGGCTTGTCAGCGGCTTGAGAAAAGGCGGAGCTTAAGCTGAGCTTATTTTCTTTAGGGGCAAATAGCGCAGCTTCGTCTGCATTTTCATCTTGCGCCGGCCGCATGCTTTGATAAAGAAATAGCGTCGCCCCTGCCACAAGCAAAGTGGCCAGTAAAGACGAGGGACGGATCGCGGGGCTACTGGCCGTTTTTACGGGCCGTTTAGCGGGCGGTTTTCGCACCTTTTTGGCGCGCTTTACATAATCTTTGGTTGTCACGAGCTTACAAAAATAACCTAATGTAATGAGTTATGGTACTGATTTATTATAAAGTTGGCTAGAGAATAACCGCTAAATCTTTGGCAAAGGAGCCCCAACGCTTTGGCGGATCACCATCTGTGTTTCTAATAATCTTGACCCTGGATTGACGTTTTTCCCAGAAAGGCTGTCGAGCAATAGTAGCATAGCTTGTCGCCCCATCTCATAGCGTGGTTGTGAGATGGTTGTGAGTTCAGGATCACACATTTTAGCAAATTCAATATTATCAAAACCAATAATAGATATGTCACGCGGAACGCAAAATCCTAATTGTTTGGCTTGCTGCATAGCGCCGATTGCAAGCGCGTCGGAGTGGCAAAAAACGGCGGTAGGTGGTATAGGCTGTGCTAGAAGCTGCGTCATCGCTCTTGCGCCTTCGGCAAAGCTGTCTTGCGCAATAATGTTGTAATGTGCGCTTATTGAAATGCCCGCGCGGCGCAGCGCCTGCTGATAGCCTTGCACGCGAAACTGTGTCACTGCGCTGGGCGCTTTACTGATTATTTGCGCGATATGCTTGTGACCGAGGTTGGTTAAGTAGCTGACGGCGTTAAAAGCCGCGGTTAAATCATCGATATGCACGGTTGGCAGCCCAAGCTCAGGAGCGTATTCGCCAACCATCACAAGCGGCGTTACCGATTTTTGATCAGCTTGCAAGCTTTCTTGCGGCAAACTTATTCCAAGTAGCAGCACGCCATCAAACTGCTTTTGTGAGAGCAGCTGCTGCAAACTGTTGTGATCACATTTTTTTCCTACGCTGCTGATCAGCGCGGTGTAGCCGTGTAGGCTTGCAGTCTCTTCTATGCCGCGAATAATTTGGCTATAAAAGGGATCACAAAGATCGCTAACCAAAACGAAAATATTTTTTGAGGTCGGGCGGCGCAAAAGGCGCGAAGTAGGGGTTGCAGAGTAGCCAGCACAAGCCACCGCCTGTTCGATTTTTTTATACGTAATGGCTGACACTTTTTCCGGGCAGGTTAACGCGCGTGAAACGGTGGCTGTAGAAACGCCTGCCAAATGGGCAACATCCTTCATTGTCGCCATAAATTTTTATTCCTCTTAAATTGGATTAAGCAATATTCGTAAATTTTAGGTAATGGCGGCTAACCGCAAGCGTTTGCGATAGAGCAAAAGGCGCATGTGCTAGCCAACCAAAAAATAGTCGCCTCATTGCTACTGGATTGATGCTGGCGCGAAGAAGATGTGGCGATATATCGTAACTATATTGATTTATCTATGATAATTAATAATGCTGCGCGTAAATATGAGGCTGTTAACACAATATTACCCTTGAGTGTGAACTTAATCGCTTTGTTGCGATTTGTTTAAATGTAAGGCCGGCGCCTTATAAAAGCCCGTCTTCTGGTTATTTTCATGTTAAGTATGCGTTTTTAGCTTGCGAGCTTTTGCTTTTATTTTGGCTTACATTTGCTGCGGATCAACATCTACAGACCAGTGCACTTTGTTGGCAAGTAAAGCGCTGCGAAGCTTTGGCAATCCCCACACAAGCCACTGCTGCATGCTTTTTTTATCCGGCGTTTGCAAAATAAGTTGCCAGTGAAAAAAACCTGCCATGCGTGCAATGGCGGGGCTAAAAGGCCCCAGCACAAAACCCTGCTCGGGCGCGCAAGTTTGCAAAAT
>JBOFXO010000424.1:0-11145 GCA_051654185.1 Vibrionaceae bacterium
AAGGCGGCGTCCACTTCAAAATGGTGGCGCAAATTCGCGCGGCTGTCAGAGCGGCCAAAACCATCCGTCCCGAGCACTTTATAAGAGAGCGCCGGAACAAAAGCGCGCACCTGCTCAGCATGATTTTTCATGTAATCGCTCGCAGCAATTGCGGGGCGCTCATTGAGCACTGTCGCAATATAAGGGCGGTGCGGCGCAGTATGCAAAGATAACAGATCTTGACGCGCGCACGCTTGTCCGTCACGCGCAAGCTCGTTGTAAGAAGTGACGCTGTACACATCCACGCCAATCCCATACTGCTCGCTTAAAATGCGCGCAGCTTTTCTAACTTCATTAAGAATGCTGCCCGAGCCTAAAAGCTGCACAGGCGTTTTCCCTGCCACAGTTTCAAGCTTGTAGATACCACGCGTGATCCCCTCTTCTGCCCCTTGAGGCATCGCCGGATGCTCGTAGTTTTCATTTAGTAGCGTGATGTAATAAAAGACATTTTGCGGATTTTCACCGTACATACGCTGCAAGCCTTGCTGCATGATCACCGCAACTTCATAAGCATAAGTGGGATCATAAGCGATACAGTTAGCAATAGTGCTCGCTAGCACGTGCGAATGCCCGTCTTGATGCTGCAAGCCTTCACCATTTAAGGTAGTGCGTCCAGAGGTTGCGCCAAGCAAAAATCCGCGCGCCTGATTATCCCCAGCAAGCCAAGCCATATCGCCGGTACGCTGGAAGCCAAACATGGAGTAAAAAATATAAAACGGGATCATCGGCAGATCGTTACAGCTGTAACTTATCCCCGCAGCAAGCCATGAGGCCATCGCGCCAAGCTCATTGATCCCCTCTTGCAGCACTTGCCCCGAGGTCGACTCTTTGTAAAATGCCAATTGGTTATGATCTTCAGGCTTATAATTTTGCCCGTACGGACTGTAGATACCAATTTGTCTAAACAGCCCTTCCATGCCAAAAGTGCGCCCTTCATCGCCAATAATTGGCACTAAGTGCTTGGAAATTTTGCTTTTTAGCAACTGATTAAATACACGCACAAACGCCATGGTGGTCGAAATTTCGCGCGTCTGCGCGTCAAGCAGCGGGCGAAAATCGTCTAGCGTTGGCATTGTGAGCTGCATTGAAGATGTAGCGCGGCGTGCAGGCAAAAATCCTTGCAACGCTTGGCGTTTTTCATGCAAATAGCTGTGCTCAGCACTGCCTGGCGCAAGCTGCAGGTAAGGCAACTCGGCCACTTTTTCATCGGGCACAAGATGCTGTAAATGTAATCTGTCACGAAGGTAGGTCACTTGCTCAAGCGAAAGCTTTTTCACTTGGTGGGCGATGTTGCGACTTTCTCCTGCTGCGCCAAGGCCGTGCCCTTTCACCGTTTTGGCTAAGATCAAGGTCGGCTTGCCGCTCACTTGTTTAGCTTTAGCAAATGCGGCATATAATTTTTGCGGATCGTGGCCGCCATATTCAAGCCCCATCAGCTGCTCATCGCTGAGATCAGCGACAAGCTGCACCGTCTCTGGGTACTTGCCAAAGAAATGCTCGCGCACATAAGCGCCATCTTTGCTTTTAAAGGTTTGAAAATCGCCGTCGAGCGTTTCATTAACCAGCTGCACCAGTTTGCCCGAGCGGTCTTTTGCAAAAAGCTCATCCCAAGCGCTGCTCCACAGCACCTTGATCACATTCCAGCCAGCACCTTTAAATAGCCCTTCAAGCTCTTGCACAATTTTTCCATTGCCAAAAACGGGGCCATCTAAACGCTGTAAGTTACAGTTGATCACAAAGCACAAGTTATCGAGTTTTTCCCTTGCGGCAAAGCTAATAGCACCGCGAGATTCTGGCTCATCCATCTCGCCGTCACCCAAAAATGCATACACGCGCTGAGCTGCAGTCTCTTTTAAGCCGCGGCCTTGCAAATATTTTAAAAAACGTGCCTGATAGATAGCGGATATAGGCCCAAGTCCCATTGATACGGTGGGAAATTGCCAAAAATTAGGCATCAATTTCGGGTGCGGATAAGAAGGAAGTCCTTTGCCGGCGATTTCTTGACGAAAATTATCCAGCTGCTGCTCTGTCAGACGCCCTTCAACAAACGCGCGCGCATAAATCCCCGGCGTACAGTGCCCTTGAAAGTAGACAAAGTCTCCACCATCTTTTTCATTGGCTGCGCGAAAAATATGATGAAAACAGGTTTCATAAATAGCAGATGCTGACTGGTATGAAGCAATGTGCCCACCCAAATCGAGATCTTTTTTTGCGGCGCGCAAAATCATCATGACCGCATTCCAGCGAATGATGGAAGTTATCTGCTTTTCTATATTGAGTTCACCAGGATAAGCAACTTGGTCATTTTTAATTATTGTATTGAGATAGTCGCTTACCGCTGCGTTATCAAACCCTTTACTAAACAAAGAGATACCAGCGCGATCGGCTTTCTCTATCACCTGCTGCAACAGATAATGCGCCCGCTCGGCGCCGTGTTCAGCAAGGACAGATTCAAATGCCTCAAGCCACTCTTTGGTCTCACTTGGATCAATATCTTGAATTGTTTTTAGATCCGTACCTTGCAGTGCACTCTTCATGGTTTGTGTTCCTTTGGTTAAGCTTTGCAGTGACAACGGCTGAATGTGAAAGAACTTATATTTTTTTCGATTGTTACAAATGCGCAAAGCTGAGGCCGCTCCCTAAGATAGCCCACTTAGAACATAGGAAAATTCTATATCGGTCACAAAACCAAGAAAAAAAGGGTATTGCGACACTAAAGCGTTAAATCTTAGCGGCGCAAGCGCAAAAGCAAGCTTTAAATGCCTGTAAAACAAGGCTTGGCGCAGCAAAAAAGCAGATGTAAATTAAGACTCTTTAACTAATTTTCACTTGCTAGCATCGCTTTAAATTTATCCCAATCAAACGCTTTGCCGGGATCTGTTTTGCGCAAAGGAGCAATATCGCTATGACCAACAATATGATCTAAAGACAGTTTAGGATAGGTACGCAATAAATAGTGCGTAACGTGGCAAAGCGCTTGGTATTGTGCCTGCGTATACGGCAGATGATCGGTGCCTTCAAGCTCAATGCCAATTGAAAAATCATTGCAGCGCTCGCGCCCTTGAAATTGCGAAACCCCCGCGTGCCAAGCCCGTTTATCAAAAGGCACAAACTGTACCACTTCGCCATCACGCTTGATCAAGCAGTGGGCAGAAACACGCAGATCTTTGATTTGTAAAAAATAAGGATGAGCATCGCCATCCAGTTTTCCTTGGAAAAAATCTTCGATAAAACAGCCGCCAAATTCGCCAGGCGGCAAACTGATGTTATGGATCACCAGCAGCGAAATATCATCTTGATCAGGGCGCTCATCGTAATGGGTACAGGGGCTGCGGCGCGCGAAATCGATTTGGTGCTTAGTCATTTTCAACTCTATTTTTTACCAATAAACAGCAAATAATTTTTCAGCAAGCGTAACAAATTCTGCTCCCCTCTTATAAAAAATGTCCTATTTAAGATAGGGTTACTAAATTTTTTCATGTGGATTGCAAAGTTTTTTTAGCCCCTGTTTTTGTCTCATATGTGAAAAGATGGCTTTTTTTTTTCTAAAAAAACGTTTTTTTACGTTCATTTCAATTCAAAACAGAAAACTTGCCTGACAAAAGTGCTAAACAATTAAGAGCAACAAAAAAAGTAAATAAATCACAACTGTAGTCCCCGCTAAAACAAAGATGACTTAACAAAGCTTATTACTGCTGATCAATTTAATTTTTTATTTGTATAAATTTCAAAAGTTAACCGCATTAAATTGCACTAAGGAGAGTAAAACATGCGCAAGCAATCTGGATTTAGCTTGATTGAGCTGATGATCGTTGTCGCTATTATTGGCATTCTCAGCGCTATCGCAATACCCGCTTATCAAAATTACATCAAAAAGGCAGAGCTTGGCTCAGGCCTTGCTACTCTAAACTCACTCAAAATCAACGTGGAAGAGTACATTGGACGCGTGGGCACTTTCCCAGATAGCACAGAAGAGGGTGTACTAGATGAGCTTGGAACAGCAAGCGATGCATTCAAACTCGGTACAATAAGTATGGCTCCAGAGGGTGATGATACCAGCGGTACAATCAGCGTTGTCTTTGGCGGTACGACATCGGTGTTTAAAAATAATCCCCCTACAATCAGTCTTAAGCGCGCTGCAGAAGGTGGTTGGCTCTGTGAGCTAACAGTAATCACTGGCGATAATACAGATTATACCAACATTGCACCTAAAGGTTGTGCAATTGATTAGCAATACTTAAGCACTTTTATTACAAACAGCAGTGAGTACAACCACATAGCAAAGTGAGTACAGCAGCACACAGCAACGCTGACAACACAATTTCAAGGAGAAAAACATGCGCAAGCAATCTGGCTTTAGCCTAATTGAGCTAATGATCGTCGTCGCCGTGATCGGCGTATTAACCGCAATTGCACTACCCGCTTACCAAAATTACACAAAAAAAGCTGAGCTTGGCGCAGCATTAGCCTCGATCAACGCAGTAAAAACGAATGTTGAAGAATACATGCTCAATTTCAACAAATTTCCAACAACCGGCACCGCAGCGGATCCAGACTCAAATACTGTAACGCACCCACAGCTTGGCTTGCCCGCGGACGGTTTTAAATATGGCGACTGGGCTGCAGCTCCTGGTGATGCTGATGATGGTACTGGTTCGCTAACCATCACATTTGGAAATACTAGCGCTGTTGGTGACGGCAGCACGCTGAGCTTAGAGCGTGACGATAAGGGGCGTTGGACTTGTATTGTCGCAATTGTTGGTGTAGCTGCTGATGCTAAGGTGTCCTATCTGCCAAACAATTGCAAGCTAGGGTCAGCAGGCTAGCCCAATAAAGATCAGGGTTGCAATCGTCTAAACCAGTGCAGGATGCATAGACGGGAGAAGTCCCCGCTAAATAATGGATAAATAAACCCTGATTTAAAAAAACGGCTAGCCGTGGATTGCGCTAGCCCATTTCCATAAAAAATTTGATCCATTTTTAATTGCTGATGGCACTAAACACAAATAGCTCGCAATAAGATTTAACTTCTTATTTTTGTTATTAACCAATTAGTTGTAATTTATTTAGCAAACAGAGATAAATATTATGTTATTTGATGTGCTGGTATTAAGTGGCTATTTAACCAAAGAGCAGCGCAAGATCTTAACTACTCAATTTGGGTCATACACTAACGCCCCTGCGGCATTAATTGCAGCAGGTTTTTTTACCAGTGCGGGATTAGCGGCAACTATATCCGAATTATTTAGAGAGAAAATATACAAGGTACAAGACTTTAATTATCAAGCGCCTGAGCTTTTAAAATTGCGTAACTTGGTGTTAAAACATCAAGCTTTGCCGCTCACCATGATCAACAATAAATTGCTTCTCGCCGTTAGCGACCCCACTAATACCGACGCACAAAACGACTTTCGTTTTAACACTGAGCTTAATGTTCAGATGCTGCTTGTTGAGCATGAAAATCTCACTACTGCTATTCGCAAATTATACGGCAAAGAGGCAGTGCCAAACGCGGCAGGAATGAGCAATATCGCGGTACAAGAGTCTGATCTTAATTTACTTGATGATCTAGACATTGTAGAAGGCAGTGAATCATTAAGTGATAAAGCGCCACTTAGCCGCTATTTACATCAGGTTTTACTCGACGCCATAGGGCGTCAAGTTTCTGATATTCATTTTGAGCCGTTTGATGGTTACTATCAGATCCGCTTTCGCCAAGATGGCATTTTGCAAAAATATGGCGAGCCTCCTGCAGGGATTGCAAGGCGTATCGCCGCGCGGCTGAAAATTCTTGGCAAACTTAATATCGCAGAGCGACGCTTGCCACAAGACGGTCGACTCAATCTTAAGCTTTCTGAGCAATATGATGTAGACATGCGCATTTCAACTCTGCCCACCTTGTGGGGAGAAAAGGTGGTGCTGCGGATCTTAGATAACAGCAATACGCCACTCGATTTTGACAAGCTAGGATTCTCTACACAACAAAAATTAATTTTTAAAAAAGCGCTCAGCTCGCCGCAAGGCCTGATTTTGATCACAGGCCCAACAGGAAGCGGAAAAACCGTTTCACTCTACACCGGGCTAAACTATCTCAACACACCAGAGACAAATATCTCTACCGCAGAAGATCCTATCGAAATAAATTTATTAGGGATCAATCAAGTCAATGTGAATTCTGATATTGGCTTTAATTTTGCCACAGCGCTGCGCGCTTTTTTACGCCAAGATCCCGATGTGATCATGCTGGGCGAAATCCGTGATTTAGAAACCGCTGAAATTGCGATAAAAGCGGCGCAAACCGGCCACTTAGTGCTTTCAACCTTGCACACCAACTCAGCAGCAAAAACCATTACACGCCTAACCAACATGGGGGTTGCGCCATACAACATCGCCTCATCGCTGCTTTTAGTTGTTGCGCAGCGCCTAGCACGGCGCCTTTGCACACACTGCAAGGAAGTGCACCCTCTGAATGAAATCGCGCAAGAGATACTCGAAACTTATCCGCAGCTTAAAGAGCAACCCCTGTTTCGCGCTAATAAAAACGGCTGCGCACACTGCAACAATGGTTATCTTGGCAGGATCGGCATTTATGAAATGATGAGTGCTACCTCGACGTTAAATGATGTGATCCTTAAAAAAGCAAACGACCACTACGAGCTTGAAAATACCGCTTGCGGTGAGGGCATGAAAACATTGCAAGGAGATGGCATTGACAAGGTGTGCGAGGGGATCATCAGCCTCGATGAGCTATTGCGCGTAGTCTATTTTTCGGTAGATCTCTAAAATTTAAATATAACTACTTATTAAATAAGAAATTTTACTTTTTGTGAACTGTTGGGATAAGCGCATGTTCAAAAACAATTCAGCATTGCAAGAATTTACATGGAAAGGTATTAACAGCAAAGGGCATACGGTCAGCGGCAAAGAGTATGGCTACAATGAGCAAAAAGTCAGAAATGCGCTTAGCGACAACAATATTTTGATCACAAAGCTTAGCTCACGCCGTCTTGCGTTTTGGCAGCAGCATAGCCACAAAGCAAGCAACAAAGACATTACGCTTTTTAGCCGACAAATGGCAACCATGCTCGAAACCGGCATTTCTTTAAGTGAAACATTACGCCTTATCCGCATGGGCGAAAAAAAAGCGCAGATGAAGGAAATCATCACAGAAATCCAAGAGCGGATCGAAGATGGCTCAACGCTGCATCAAGCGCTGCAAAAAAGCTCGCCCCTTTTTACCCCATTTTATTGCTCACTTGTCATGATTGGAGAGCAGACCGGCCGCCTGTCTCAACTGTTTGCTCGTCTAACAAGCTACCGTGAAAAAAGTGAGCAGCTACACTCTCAAGTTATCAAAGCCATGATTTACCCGATGGTTATGCTAAGCGTTGCAGGTGCGGTTTCTTTGGTCATGCTGATTTTTGTTATCCCTTCTTTTAAAGAAATTTTTGCCACCTTTAATGCAGAGCTGCCTTGGTTTACGCAAAAAGTGCTCAATATTGCAAGTTTTGTTGAAGAATATGGGCTTCACACGCTAGTCGTCTGTATCGCAAGCTTTTTTGGCGCGCGATTCTACATCTCTAAAGATGAGGCTCTCAGGCGTAAACTCAGTTTTTACTCACTAAGATTGCCGCTCTTTGGCGAAGTGCTCACTAAGGCGTGTTTAGCACGTTTTACTCGCACCTTAGCCACCACGTTTAACGCAGGTTTACCACTGCTTGCTGGATTAAGCGCCGCGCAAAAAAGTATGGATAACCTTTATTTTGAATCCATCATGAGTGAAGTGTACCAACAAACCTCTTCAGGCAAGCCGCTGTCACGCGCGCTCAATGAGAGCGAGGCTTTTCCACACCTTGTCCCGCAAATGATCATGATAGGTGAAGAGTCGGGAGCGCTTGACGATATGCTCAATAAAGTAGCCACGATCTACGAGCAAGATGTTGAAGACACTGTCAGCAATTTAAACAAAGTTACTGAGCCGCTTCTCATTGTTATTATTGGTATTTTAGTTGGCTCCTTAGTCGTTGCTATGTATCTACCTATGTTCGATCTAGTCGGCTCTGTGTAGCAATCAACAAATGCATAGCAGCCGTTTATGTGTCGCGGGTAATAGCGCTTAAGCTTTTATTTCATTTATTCTTTTAAAAGCAGTAAGTTATAGTGAAGCTTGATAGCACGCGCTCACGCTTACCGGCTTTAGGTAAAGAGCAGCGAGGCTTATTTTGCTGGTGTGAATTTAACTTTTGACTGATTTTATCCAACTTGAGGAGCGAATAAATTTGCATAGCCTTATTGCTGAAAACTACGTCTTTGTTGTAGCTATTCTCAGCCTTACCATCGGAAGCTTTCTCAATGTCGTGATTTATCGATTGCCTAAAATGCTAGAAAAACAATGGCAAGCCGAGTGTCACAGCGCCTATCCCGATCAAATTGCCGCGCCAAGCCAAGAGACGTTTAATTTAAGCTTGCCGCGTTCGCACTGCCCTGTTTGCAAAAATGA
This sequence comes from Vibrionaceae bacterium, assembly GCA_051654185.1. Classification (GTDB taxonomy): domain Bacteria; phylum Pseudomonadota; class Gammaproteobacteria; order Enterobacterales; family Vibrionaceae; genus Enterovibrio. The sequence continues at coordinate 8,540 of JBOFXO010000424.1, forward strand.
TGTGGCCGCGACCGATAATATTCCTGTGATAAGCTGGCTGCTGCTTGGCCGCAAATGCCGCCATTGCAAAACGCCCATTAGCGCTCGCTATCCGCTTGTCGAGCTACTCACGGCAACGTTAGGCAGCATTTGCGCGCTCACATTGCCCTACTCTCCATGGTCGGTAGCCGTTATTATCGCAACCTATTTTTTGATAGCCTTATCTTTTATCGATTTTGATACGATGCTGCTGCCAGATGATCTCACGCTCTCATTAATGTGGGGCGGCATTTTGCTCGCGCTTGTTGGCGTGTCTCCCGTTAGTTTATCTGATGCGGTGATTGGTGCGATGGCGGGCTATCTTGCGCTTTGGTCTGTTTATCAATTATTTAAGCTGCTAACAGGCAAAGAAGGCATGGGTTATGGCGATTTTAAGCTTCTTGCCGCGCTTGGCGCTTTACTGGGCTGGCAAATTTTACCTCTAGTCATTATTATCGCCTCTGTCACAGGCGTAATTGGCGGGATCATCTCGTTATCTATCAATCGCCAAGGGCAAAGCTGCCCCTTTCCGTTTGGTCCCTACCTTGCAATTGCAGGCTGGATCAGCCTGTTATGGGGGCAAGAAATCGTAAACTGGTACCTTAATTATTTTGTATAACAGATGACTTTCACAATTGGATTAACTGGCGGGATCGGTAGTGGTAAAAGCACCGTTTCTGCCATTTTTGCACAGCTTGGCATCGAGATCATCGACGCTGATATCATTGCACGCCGCCTTGTCATGCCAGGAATGCCCGCACTACAAGCCATCGTCAATCAATTTGGTCACTCTATTTTAGAGGAGGACGGCAGCTTAAATCGCGCGGCGCTACGCAGTATCATTTTTAGCGAGCCGCAACAAAAAGAGTGGCTTAACTCCTTGCTACATCCTTTGATCCATCAAAGCATTGCTGAAGAGATCGCGGCTGCAACATCGCCGTACTGCCTTTTAGTTGCGCCGCTATTGATAGAAAATGGTTTACACCATTTATGCCAGCGCATTTTAGTCATTGATGTCGCGCCAAAAACGCAAATTGAGCGCACCGCTTTGCGCGACAAGGTGCCAGCTGAGCAAGTAAGCGCTATTATCGCCGCGCAGCTCTCGCGCGAAGTACGCTTATCTTACGCTCATGATGTCGTGAAAAATGAGGATAACACTGTATCTTTATATATACAGATCAAAGATTTGCATGCAAAATACCTCACACTCTCCAAAAATCCCCATGATCACAATGAGCAGCGAAACTTTTTATGAATTTCCACTAAATCCGAATGTTCGCACCTATTTACGCGTTGAATCATTGTTTAGAAAACTAAATAACAACGTTGAGCTAGGCAACGAAACGCAATGGACCATATTTTTTCACAGTCTGTTTCAGTTATGCGATTTATTAGGACAAATTCATGTACGCGGTGAACTGGCAAAAGATCTGCTAAGACAGCGCGAAAAATTGATCGCTTGGCGCGATAACCCTTATGCACACATCGAGCATCTTGACGACATTTTGCAGCGAAGCCATGAGCTACAGCAGCGACTGCTGCAAGTGCCGCGCTTTGGCCAGTCGTTGCGTGACGATGTGTTTTTAACGACATTTCGCCAAAAGTTTGATATTCCTGCGGGAGTGTGTCCTTTTGATGCGCCGCATTTACACTACTGGCTTCACATGCCAAAAGAGCATTTACTTTCTTGCACACGCGGCTGGCTAGAAAGCTTTGAAGCACTAGAGCAAGCGCTCGATTTTTGGCTGCAGTTAACGCGTCAAGGCGGCATTGAAGATGTAGCGCATGTCAAACGCTCTTTTTTTCAGTACGATGCGCCAGATGGGCTGCTCGTGCAGATCAGCATTCCCATGCAGCATAACTTTTTCCCCATGATCAACAGCTATAAATCGCGTTTTACGCTGCGCTTAGTGCCGTATGACGAAAATCCATCCCCGCAAGACATCGCATTGCCGTTTACGCTTTGCTAGCCATCAATTAGTGCTCACTTATAGGTTTAAGCCTGCGTCAATAATAAGAATATGAATAAAGACAAAGGCTTAACAAGGTTCTGATAAAAAATGATAACGCTTGCCAGCCGATCTCGACGGCATTACTATTTATCAGCTTCCATTATTTAAAGACCGCTATGACTACTGTGCACATCATTTCTTGTCCTACCTGCAAAAAAAAGCTCAGCTGGGACAGCTCAAACCCGTATCGCCCGTTTTGTTGCAAACGCTGCCAGCTTATCGACCTTGGCCAATGGGCAAATGAAGAAAATTGCATCCCTGGCAGTGCGCTGCTCGATGACCATGATGAGATTGTGCAATAGCAGTCAAAGCGCTCACTTCATCAGTAAATAGGCTATTTGAGCGGCGTAAGGGCAACTTGTAGCTCCTGCATCACCCGCTCTAGCACAATCTCATTCGCTTTTGGAAAAGCAAATTCACGCAGCCGGGTAGCCTCCACCCACTCAATGGCTTGACCTTCTTTTCCTTCAGGTATACCAGTAAAACGCCGCACCCAGAAAAAATCAAAATCTATCCAAAGATGCGGCTCTTGCCATGCAAAAGAGAGAAGGTGCTCACTCTCACAAACGCTGATCC
>JBOFXO010000425.1:0-1913 GCA_051654185.1 Vibrionaceae bacterium
AGCTTTCTCTACGTAAGCGGATAGAAGAAAGCTTAAACCGTTTAGAGCGTCAACTATTAATAGCACGCAACGGTGATGAATTTATCTTCTTAACGAATGAAGAAAAAGAAATTGAAAACGAAATCCGTCATACCGATGTAGAGTCGTCCGAGTTATCAAATAAGGTCTCTTCAATCATCTTTGATGTTGTTTTAAAAGGTAATCGTACTTATCGTTACCCAATAAACAGGCAAGATTTTCCTGTGAGCCGCTTTTGTAATGGACACCCCAAAGACGGAACGACACTTGAAGACTTAGTAGTTAAAGTTATTTCACCGCTAGACCCACACTTTAACAGCTACTCTCATGATCAAGCGTGTATTGATCATTCGCTTGAAGGCAATGGTTGCGTATTAATCAAATTAGATGATCGTAAACGCCTTTGGGAAGAGCTCACTACTTTCATTAAAACCGACCGCTTTTTAAAACAAAACTCAGGGCAGCGCCCAGATCAAGAGCATTTATTGCGTGAAAAGCAGTCGGAAAATGGCGATCGCGAAAAACGTTTAAAGACTGATTTTGAAGATCTGTTTGCGGAAGCTGACTTTTTCGCGATTGGAACTAAGTTACCTAAAAAATCCGCGACCCCCAGTAACATTATTGAAGAAGCATATAAATACGTTATTGAAAACACCTTTAGCAAACTAAAAATGCTCAAAGCTGCACCCGGTGAAGTGTTGCGCGAGCTTCAATCGGTGTTAACCGCTGATAGTATTGCGCAAATGGGCTTAGATCTTCAGGCTGATGAATGTAACCCAGAAGCTACCCGTGAAGTTGAACTATTTGTCACTCTAAAATTTGAGCGCAATGAACCCGTTTTCTTACGTGACATAGTCATGCACTTTGGTAAGCGTCCATTTGGCTGGCCTGATGATGAAGTTTTATTACTGACTGCAAGACTGGGATTAGCGGGAAAAGTTTCCTTTAGCATTCAAGGCGCCGATCTGCCGTTGAAAAAGGCGTATGATCCCTTTACCAGCGTACGTAAGCGTGGCGAAATCCGCGTTCACAAGATCAGGCAGCATGATGAACATCAAATCAAAAAAGCCGCCAACCTCATTAAAGAGCTTTTCTCTAAAACCTTTACCGGGACGGGAGAAAATGAAGTCTACGAGTTAGCGCGCAGTGAACTAATAGCATGGCAAGATAAGCTCAAATCATTTAAAAATGTCATTGATTCAGTCGGAAAAACAAGCCATTTTCCGGGCAACGCAGAAATTGATGAAGGTTTGGCTCTACTCGCTGGCATTTTAGAACAACCATCAAGCTTTGCGTTTATTGCTCGCTTTTTAGAAGATGCCGATACCCTTGAAGAGTTTGCTGAAGATTTTGAAGATCTTGACGACTTTTACACTAGCCAAATTGACACATGGCGAACTCTTGTCAGCGCATTGAATAATAAATTTCAAGTTAATAGAACTGCATTAGAGAAAGACGATGAAGCGCTAAAGGCATTAAATGAACTTGAACGCATTTATAATATGCCGTCACCCTATGATCAATTGCGCCACATTAACCCGCTTATTGAACAAGTATCTAAGGTAAACACTGCACTACTTGAGGAAAAACGTAAGCAAGCTTTAACCTGCGTTGAGCAATGCATTAGCCATGTAAAAAAATTTTTAGCTGAAGCTAATGCTCCCTCTGAGTTGCAAAACCAAGCTTTGCACCCACTGCAAATATGCAGGCAACGCATCGAGGCGACACACGTAATACCGCAAATCATCAGCGATCAAACTGAAGCACAAAATCACGAAGATGAAGCTTATGTGTTAATAAACAAATTCATCGATGAACAGCGTAACAGAGATCAGGCCGAGCAGCGTCGCCGTGAACGTGAAATTGAACAGCAAAAACGTGAAAAAGGAGAAGCC
>JBOFXO010000426.1:0-1758 GCA_051654185.1 Vibrionaceae bacterium
ACATTGGTGACGCTGTGCTAGTGCGCCGCGCTGGTGATGTGATCCCACAAATCGTGCGCGTTGTGCCTGAAAAGGGCATGGATAAGAGAAAACCTATTGTCTTTCCTACACATTGCCCCGTTTGTCAGGCTGCTATTGAGCGCATTGCGGGAGAAGCGGTGGCGCGTTGCAGTGGCGGATTTGCTTGTTCGGCGCAAAAAAAAGAGGCGCTTAAGCATTTTGTATCAAGAAAAGCGCTCAACATTGAAGGGCTTGGCGATAAATTAATGGGGCAGCTTGTTGATAAAGGATGGGTGAATACGCCCGCCGATCTTTTTATGCTTAATAAAGAGCAGCTCATTGCGCTTGAGCGTATGGGTGAAAAATCTGCTCAAAATGTGCTTGCTGCGATCGCTGCGGCAAAAGAGACCTCCTTGCCACGCTTTTTGTATGCGCTGGGCATTCGTGAGGTGGGCGAGGCGACCGCAAGCGATTTGGCTCATCATTTTGGCTCGCTGCCAGCTGTGATGAGCGCGCAGTATGAAGCGTTTTTGCAAGTCCCTAATATTGGTGAAGTTGTGGCTGCGCATTTAGTTAAGTTTTTTGCGACGGCAGAAAATACTGCGCTTATCAAGCAGTTATGCGAATTAGGCTTAAAGTGGCCGGCGGTTACTGTTGCCGCAGTTGCGACAGAGTCTATATTTTTTGGCAAAACGGTAGTGGTAACAGGAACCCTGCAGCGGCTTTCTCGCGATGAAGTTAAAGCGATGTTACAGGCGCAAGGGGCTAAAATTTCCAGTGCAATTTCTACCAAGACTGATTTTTTAATTGCCGGTGAAAAAGCGGGATCTAAATTAGAAAAAGCGCAGCAATTAGGTATTATTATTTTAAATGAACAACAATTATTTGATGCTATATAATAAAAGTTGAATTTATTATAAAAACTTAAGAAACTTTAAGCGGGTATAAATATATCCGCTTTTTTATTTTTGCAATAAAATTCGACTGCGAATTATATGGTGATTTTACTAAGGCCGGTGTGAGGGCGCTCTAGTTTTTTGGTAGTTCCATGATTAACCATGATAAATTTTGTTGTTCATCATATTTCTATTGTCTCGTTAGCCGATTTGTTTGATATTTGATTTATTAGAAGTAATCTTAGGTTGAGATTATTAAATGCTTTTTTAAAGTTTAATTGGATAAATTTTTTGTTGTTAAATGCTAAATTAATTGCCATTGCTTATTTGGGCGGTTTAAAGCCTTGGCGTGTCGCTAAAACACATTAGGATAGGACTATTCCATGGAGAATATATTTAAACGTTCAATGATTGGTATGTCGGTTGCGACTGTACTGGCTACCGCAAATGTTAATGCAATGCAGTTGACTGACAACATCCAATTATATGGGCAGGCTGCGGTCAGCGCATGGTACGATGTTAAAGATGGAGCAGGTTTAAACAATTCTATAGATGTTGACAATGAATCACGTATTGGTTTTCGTGGTACACAAGAATTTAAAAACTTTGGTCCCACCATTATTTGGCAAATTGAATCAGGTAACGCTGGTGATGCTGGTGACACTGGCAGCTTCGGTTTTCGTGACAGCTTCATTGGTATGGAATTTGGCCACGGTAAGTTCCGCTTTGGTCGTTTGACAACGCCTGCCTATGATATCGTTGACTGGCCATACACAAACCCAGGTCTTGGTGCTATATTCGATTGGAATACTGATATCGCCGCTGGCGCGCACCTAGATCGCGTGGCTAACCATTTCCGCTG
>JBOFXO010000427.1:0-5296 GCA_051654185.1 Vibrionaceae bacterium
CCGCCATAAGCTAGCACCCAGCTTGCAGCCAGTAATAACAGCATATTAACGCCAATTAAAGCCAAGATGATCAAGATCATTAGCCCCATAATGATGCCGGCAAATGAATCGGCCGGTGACCAAAACGATGATTGGTCAAGCACTCGATTAAAGATCTCAAAGCCAATATCAACTATCCCTGATGGCGACAGGTGGGAGCCCAGCCCCGTAGCTTCACCTGCAATTTGCCGCAATGAGTCATAAATCGATGAAGCAAAAGCCGGCCCATTGATCAGCAGCCACCAAAAAAATCCGGTAAAAGCCGTAAATCGCACAAATTCCGCAAAAAAATCTCCAATATCGGCTTTGCGCAGCGCCATCATGCCAAACGTCCAGATCATTGAAATCACAACCAGTGTCCAATAGAGCCGCGTTGCAGCATCACTGATCACACTCCCCCAAGAGGAAGCTGCGGCCAAGTAACGCGCTAAAACATTATCTAATACGCCGGCGCTGTTGATCTCAGCGTACACAGGCAGCGCAGTAAATAGCGCAAGACCTTGGCTTAAAAAAATGGCCGATTTAAGTTTAGTTAATGGTGCCATGCTCTGAATTTCTCACCCATTTTCCAAAATTACTGCAGCCCTAGCCGCAGCGTTTATGTATAAGTAAAGAGCGGCAAGAAGCCGTTTGATTGCTTTTGTTAAAATAGTCACCAAGAGCGCGCAGGACTTGGGACAAAACGACCTTTGCGGATCTGCTCTGAAGCGGCCTGCTGCTGCGCTTCTTTGTCTGCGTCTGCTTGCATTTTAGTGATCACTGCATTTTGCTGTGCAATCAATAAATTGCGAATTTGCAGCAGCTGATTTGATTGATTACTAGCAAGCTGATTGGCGTAACCTATCGCGGCAAGCTGACCTTCTGCGCTTTGAGCGCTCGATTGCAGACGAATAAGCTGACGAGCATCGGCATTTAAATTACTTTGCTGCTGCGCAAGCCCTTTAAAAACAGCGTCATTGGCTTTTTTCTGCGATTCTGATGCTAAGCGGCGGTTTTCATTCATCGCGGCCCATTCAGCATCGCTACAACCTGTTGCAGAAAAGCACGGTGAGCTGCGGTAATAAGCAACATCTTTAAATTTTCCCAAATACGCATCTAAACTGCCTAGCTGCTTTTGGTAGTAATCGAGCGTGTCTGTAGCTTGAGTCAGGTTGTTTATTGTCGCTTGCGCCTGATCCCAAATATACGCAGCAGGCGCAGCTGAGTTTTGCAGCTGGTTTTCATACTGCTGCAACTGAGTTTGGTACTGCTGGATTTGTTTAGCGGTTTGTGCAACTGCCTCTAGTGCCGACATGATATTTTGCGTCAAATTGGTCACGTCGATAACTGGAATGCCTGCAGGCACAGGCTGCAATAAGCTAGCCGTCATCACCGCCGCAAGAAAAAATTTAGCGGCCAAAGTGTTAGCTTTCATGAGCTCTCCTTATTGGCGTTAATAATCAAACGAGCGATAAGGTTTGGAAAATGTCATGTCTTTAGTAACAATCACATTGAAACGATAACCTGGGCGGATCTCTAGCGTTGGAGCAACACTCATATTCTTACGGATCATCTCAATCATAACTTGACCGAGCTGCTGCCCTAACGCTTCACTAAGCGCATCACTTGCGCGCTGGCTTGTGCTGTCACGACTATTGCTATTGTCTTGGCTTAAGGCAACGCCTGCGGTGACCCCAGACATCAAAAATGCAGATCCCAAAATACGCAAATAATGGTTATTAACTTGATCATAAAAGCCCGCAAACCCTGCAGCATCTGCGCCCGGCATAGAGCCAATATCTAATGCTTTACCGTCAGGGAATACGATGCGTTGCCATGCAATCCATATACGTTTTTGACCGTACCCCACGTCATTAGAATAAGAGCCAATGAGACGCGAGCCTTGCGGGATCAGCAGATGACTTCCCGTTGCGGTATCTGACACATTTTGTGACACTTGAGCAACAATTTGCCCTGGCAGCTCTGAATTGATGCCAGAGATCAGCGTTGCGGGGATCACAAACCCTGCGCGCAGCTCATAAGGCGTGCGCGGTGCTTGCATCTGTGTGTTGAGCTGCCAACGATCACCACTATTGCTGTCAAATTGTGCTCCAGCATTACCATCTGCAACCGGTCGCGATAAAAAAGAGGCGCTATCAGGGTGGCGCATTCCTTCAATTTGCATAAGACGCTGCTGATAAGCACTCGTGGGATCATCGGTGCGAGCGGCTATCTGCTCACGAACACGAGCTATCTCATTGAGTATCTCTTGGCGTGATTGCGGTACAAAGCTTTTATGTGGCAACGCGCTGTCAGCACTGCTGCGCGCAGCAATAACTTGCACGCCAGTTTTCGCTTTAACTGCTTCTTCTAACATCAGCAACTTTGTCATGGCGATCCGCTGCGCTTCATCATCACGCTCAACTTGCGAGCGACTATTTTGCGGCGGTGGGGGTAAGTCAAAATCAGCTGGAGGATTTGCTGTGGCAGCGGCAGAGTCTTGAGCTGGTGCTTTGCCTTCATGCTGTGGCATTGCTAATGTTGCTTGCGCTGTGGACGCAGATTGCTCTGCTGGAATAATGCCGTTTTCGTGATCACTCACAATTTGAGCGGCAAACGCAGCCGCATTTGCCGCCATCCCCTTCGCGGCATCGGGCGTTTTTTGTTGCTGTGCGGCGCGGTCAGTTGCCACCATGAGCATAACCCAACAAAATAGGCAAAGAACACCAAATAAAATGTATATCGGCCGATCATTTGCGCGCCGCCCACCAAAATTTCGCGAAATTTGAGAAGGCGAGCTCTCAGGAGACATAAAATCACTGTTTTCGCTCATTTTTTACTCCTTAAAAGCCCAAGATCCTGCAGGAGCTGTGCCCGCACTTTTTTGCAAATAAGCACGGCTTAAAGAGTTATTACCCGCTTTTATGCTCACACGATACAGTTCGGTACCCGCTAATTGGTCGACTACATAATGCAACGGCAAAGTAACTGGCTCAGTACGAGCCGGCACATGCCCCCTGTCTAAAGGGTAACTTTTTGAATTAGCTGATGGTTTATGCTCTGCAATACGGCTTATTTCAGGAGAAAATTCTAAAACAGCGTAGCCATGCTCACGAAGGCCACGAACCAGCGCTAAACCAAAAAGATCAGGTACTGGCTGCTGCAATTCAAAACGAGTTTTACCTGGTGGGTAAAGCTCAATAATTTTCTTAATGGTGTCGCTCGCGAGCAGCTCTTGATCAAGTACAGCCGGCTTTTCAATAAAATTACCAAATTGTAACTGCGGCGCACACCCTGCAAGTCCAAAGCAAACTAAAGCAATAATGATAAAACTGCGCATGCTTACTCCCCTTTTTTGGTGATGGTAATTTTACTTTGGTGACGCCCAACACCTGAGATCAAAATGGCCTTTTTAAACACTGTATCGACGATGTAGCGATCGCCTTGGACGCGGTAATTGACCATAACCGTTTCTGGCTCAGAAAACAGTCCGCTCGTTTTACGTACCACAAGCAAAGTGGGCGCCTCTGTTTGCTGCATCGCCTTGGGCATTTGAATAACCGTCTTATTACCATCATTAAAAACTCGTACAGGCTTCCAAGGAGCAAAACCTGACACCTCATAATCAAATGAGAGATCACCTAGATATTCACGGGTGGGTGAAATGGTATTATCCTCGCGCTGCAGGCGCTCACGAGCACGGATATTTTCCCATTTCGCCAGCGCATCTTCAGGGTAGATAAAAGTAACCTGCGGCATAAATTCACGCCGATGCGAGCGCAAACGAATATGGTAAACGCGGCGATCCGTTGTAACGACTAGGCTGGTTTGCAAACCAACATCCATCGGCTTGATCAATAGATGCTGCGTTTCTCCTGCGCCAACCCCAGAAATAGCTGGCTCAACATTCCAGCGAGCGCTATCACCAAGCTGAATAGAATTGACACGTTCACCAGGCTGCAGCGCAATATCACAAACCTGAAGCACCGCACAGACAACGCTAGGAAACTGCGCCCCAAAAACAAACTGGATAGCGCCATTGCGCCCTGTAAACGGCTTGATCTCACCATTTACCTCCCCTTTTTGCCAGCGTTTAGCAATCGCCAGCGCTTGACGCTCTTGCTCGGTCAACTGCGGATCAGAATTAGTAAAAAATTTGTCCTCAAGCGTATTTGCCAAGGCACTATTAATCACTAAAGGCAATAACACGGCTAAGCAAAGGCGCATAGCTGAAGATAGTTTTTTCATCGTTGATCACCTCGCTATCGTTGCAGTCGTGACCAAGAGTAATCGCGAATGTAGATCCCAAGTGGATTATTGCGAATTTGCTCTTCGGTTGTCTGTGTTGAAAAATCTGCGGTATAAAGAGTGAGTAGCGCGCGCATTTGCTGCGGCGGATCTGTCAATGCACCTTGACGGTCGCGCGTGGTTTCAGTCCAATCCACTTGCCATGTCATTGGCGTTTGCGGCAAAACAGAAGTTATCTCAATGCTTACCATCTCTTTAGCGGCACGCTTAAAAGGGCTTGCATCGCTGTGACCGTTTAACCATTCATTCATTTTTACTGTGGCAGGATCGTCTAAGGATAAATGGGCATACAGGCTAAATATCGCTTTGCGTTGCAGCGCTACATCTGGCGAAACTAAGCGAGCATTTTCGATAAATTTTGCAACAGTTGCCCCTAAAACACGCGGGTCGGCATTGTTTGAGGCGGGAATGAGCCCCATGGTTTGAGCTGCGCCCAGCTTGTCAACCTCAACCACATAAGGGATAAATTTAGATTGGCTGCCGATATAAATAACGCCGCCAACAGAGGCCAGTGCAATCATTAACGACAATAATCCAACAATTTGCCAAGATTGACGTGATGACACCACTGAACCCACATGATCATTCCAAGAGCGTCTCGCTGTCAGATAGGGATTTTCATGATCTGCAGGGTGAGAATGCCTTTGTTCTTGCTCCGCCGTGACTCTCTCGGTTTTAAGTTTTTCAAAAAAACTCATGACGCAGCCTCCAGCTCATTAGCCAGTGTTAAGCCGCGCTCAGCAAGCCATTCATGCACCCACAGCTTGCCGTGCTCAGCTTCTAGTTGTTTAATTGCCGCCACTGATCCCTTATCAGATGCTCCCACAAAAGAGAGTGCTAGAGGGCCAAGCGCGAGATCGTAAAGGCGGCGACCATTTTCAGAAACGTAGTAATAGTGTCGCTTTGGGATAGCCGTCGCTAAGATCTCAATTTGACGGTCATTTAGGCCCATTCTGCGATACAAAGCCGA
>JBOFXO010000428.1:0-1254 GCA_051654185.1 Vibrionaceae bacterium
AATCAGTAAATTCAGTAAGGCGAGCACTAGTGAGCCGGCTACCTGTGGCATCTGTAAAAATTGTTCCATCACCTTCTGTTGCACTGGTATTCGCGAAATCCACAATCGTCATCATTGTAAGCTTTAACAAGTCTTTAACGTCTCGAGCAACCTCTTGCGATATTCTGGCAAGCGCTTGAAATTCTGCCTGCATTTGAATATTGCTATCGGTAGCACGCGACACTGATGTTACCGACATACCACTCATGTTTGAAAAATCGGTGCCTTGCACAACTCCCATTTTGACAATTCCAGCAAAGTCGTGAACCAACGCAGCAATAAGCCTACGTTGCGAGTTAAAAAATTGCCTTAGCTCTGCTGTGGGCAAATTAGAATGATTACGGTCGATGAGTGCATTAGCGCACGCAGAAAAATCCGCTGCCATTTTAGAAGAAGTTAAATGCCCTGCAGCGTTAAGATCAAGGTTTGCTCCTGCTTCTTGTCTGATTGCTGCTTTTTGACCATCTAAACCAGTTGCTCTGTCAAGCGGAGTTTCAAGATAAGCAAAACGCTCTTGTGTGGCAGCATCAGCTGAGCCGCGTCTGCCAACCTCAAACTGTGGCTCGGGCGTTATCGCAAGCTTGGCATACTTAACAAGCAAAGGCTCGAAAAGATCCATCATACCTTTTTTATCGGTAACACCATGTTTGTCTAAAATGGCGTTAAACCCTTCATCGATCCCCTGTCGTTGGCTAGGATCTGCAGGGATAATCTGGTCTAAAAAAGCCTGCATCGCCCCTTCGCGTACCTCTAAAGGAAGACGCTCTTGCATAAAAGAGCGCATGCTCGTGGTGGTGTCACCATCCGGGGGCAAAGGCAGATCGAATGATTTTTTTGTCGCTGGCGTTAAAATTTTTGGCCAAGAGACGAGCCTTGAGCGCACAAACGGCATTTGACCTAACGTTGAGTCCAAAGAAGTATTGCTGTCTACCGAACTTGTACTTTTCCAGCTCAAAGTCGACGCGTTACTTGGCGAGTGAGCCAGAGGTCTTCTCGCCGCGCCGCCAGTTTGTATGTTTTCAGCACTTTGGGTCACGCCAGTCACGGGTAGCCTTGCGCTACCCTGCGCTTGACTACCTGTATTGCTTACATTCGCTGCTTGTCCGGCAGAGCCGACGCCTATTGGTTTCATCTTGTCATAAAACTTTGATCAGCTGCTAATACAACAAAGTTAGAACAAAATGAAATAAAAGATGGCCTATTTTTTCAAAAGGT
>JBOFXO010000429.1:0-5069 GCA_051654185.1 Vibrionaceae bacterium
TGCCAAAGCCGAGTGAGCCCTTTCCGACGCTTGATTTATTAGAGCCTGCGACAAGTCAGTATGAGCCAGAAGGCGAGGAGCTCTTGCAGCAAAAAGCGCGCACCATTGAAGAGCGTTTGGCCGAATATAAAATCAAGGTAGCGGTAAAAGGGATCTTCCCAGGACCTGTGATCACCCGTTTTGAGCTTGAACTTGCGCCAGGCGTAAAGGTGAGCCGGATCATGGGATTATCTAAAGATATCGCGCGCTCGCTGGCGACAAGCTCTGTGCGGGTTGTTGACGCTATTCCTGGCAAGCCTTACATCGGTCTTGAGTTGCCTAACCCTAATCGTGAAACTGTTTTTATGTCGCAAGTGGTTGGCAGTGAGCGCTTTCAATCTGCAAAATCGCCATTGTCGGTCGTACTTGGCAAAGACATTTCTGGCGAAGCGATTGTGACCGATCTTGCTAAAGCGCCGCACATGTTGGTAGCAGGTACGACGGGCTCAGGGAAGTCTGTTGGCGTAAACTCTATGATTGTCAGCATGCTATATAAAGCTACGCCAGAAGAAGTGCGCTTTATTATGATTGATCCTAAAATGCTAGAGCTCTCTGTTTATGAAGGCATTCCTCACTTATTAAGTGAAGTGGTTACCGACATGAAAGACGCTAGCAACGCTTTACGCTGGTGTGTTGCAGAGATGGAACGCCGTTATAAGCTTATGTCGATGCTTGGCGTGCGTAATATCGTGGGCTTTAATGACAAAATTAACGAAGCCGCCGCAGCAGACATGCCGATCCCCGATCCCATGTGGAAGGCAAGCAGCAGCATGGATGAGCAGATCCCAATGCTGGAAAAATTGCCATACATTGTTGTTATAATTGACGAATTTGCCGATTTAATGATGGTGGTTGGCAAAAAAGTGGAAGAGCTGATTGCGCGCCTTGCGCAAAAAGCGCGCGCAGCGGGTATTCACTTAGTGCTTGCGACGCAGCGCCCGTCGGTGGATGTGATCACAGGGCTTATTAAAGCCAATATTCCAACGCGCGTAGCCTTTACTGTTTCCACCAAAATTGACTCGCGCACCATTTTAGATCAAGGCGGCGCGGAAACCTTGCTGGGAATGGGTGATATGCTGTTTATTCCTAATGGCTCTAATCAGCCGGTGCGCGTGCATGGCGCCTTTGTCAGCGATGATGAGGTGCACCGTGTGGTGAGCAATTGGAAAGCGCGTGGCAAGCCTAATTACATTAAGGATATTGTCAGCAGCGATCAAGGGCGCGATGGGCTGTTGCCTGGTGAAATGCCGCTCGGTGGAGATGGTGATGAGCTCGATTTGCTTTTTGATCAAGCCGTTGAATTTGTGACTACCACGCGCAAAGCTTCTGTTTCTGCTGTGCAGCGGCGCTTTAAAATCGGTTACAATCGCGCCTCGCGCATTGTTGAGCAGCTTGAGGTGAATGGCATTGTCAGTGCTCCTAGCCACAATGCTAACCGCGAGGTGCTCGCTCCTGCTCCCGTAGAGGCTTAAATTTTATCACGTAACAGGTTTATGCTACTGCAGCTTAGGTGAGCTTAAGGCGTAAAAAAATGCGACTTAAGGTAGACTAGGCTGCATAGCTTGATGAAGGAAAAACAAAATGAAACAGTGGCTGGTAGGTTTTGCTGCAATGATCAGCGTGGGCTACGCGCATGCCGCGCCCATCGCACAGGAGCAGTTGAGTGCTCGTCTGGACAAAATTCGCTCTTTTAGCGCCTCTTTTGAGCAGGTCGTGACCGATCCTGAGCGCAAGGAGCTTAGCCGTGGCAAAGGTACGGTCGCAGTTAGCCGCCCAAACCTTTTTCGCTGGCAAGTCGCAAAGCCTGATGAAAACACGCTAGTGTCAGACGGTAAAACGCTTTGGCATTACGATCCGCTGCTTGAGCAGGTGAGCGCGATGTGGCTAAAAGATGCGACTGAGCAGACCCCTTTTGTGCTATTAACGCGTAATGATCCTAAAGATTGGGTCAATTATCGCGTGTCGATGCAAGGCAACTCCTTTACGTTAAAGCCAAACAAATCCTCTAATACGCGCGAATTTGTGGTAAACGTGCTGCCAAACGGGCAAATTACTCATTTTTTTGTGGTTGAGCAAGATGGGCAAACCAGCCACTTTACCTTTAATCAGTGGCAAGCTAGAGCGCTTGATCCGCGCCAGTTTCGTTTTGCGGTCCCTAAAGGCGCCGAGTTAGACGATCAGCGCCAATAACCTCATTTGTTCATAGTCGACTCAAGGAGCTGCAGTGGATCTTTTTTCCTTTGATCCGGCCTACGATTTTCGTCCCCTTGCGGCGCGCATGCGCCCCACTTCGCTTGCCGAGTTTGTTGGGCAGTCGCATCTTTTAGCAAAAGGAAGGCCGCTTTACTGCGCGCTTGAAAGTGGTCATTTGCACTCCATGATCTTGTGGGGGGCGCCCGGTACGGGAAAAACCAGCTTAGCTGAGCTGATAACGCAGCAAGCTAATGCCCATCTTGAGCGCTTGTCTGCGGTAAGCTCCGGCGCTAAAGAGATCCGTGATATTTTACAATTAGCCTTCGCGCGTAAAGCGCAAGGTAAAAGAACGGTGCTGTTTGTTGATGAAGTGCACCGTTTTAATAAATCGCAGCAAGATCTTTTTTTACCTTACATCGAAGACGGTACCATCACCTTTATCGGCGCAACGACAGAAAACCCCTCCTTTGAGCTTAACCACGCTCTTTTATCACGCGCTCGCGTCTATAAATTGCAGCTTCTTGAAAGTGAAGAGATTGTTGCGCTGCTTTGCCGTGCGCTCAGCGACCCTGTGCGCGGCGTCGGGGCTCAAGCCATTGATTTTCCTCTGCCGCTTTGCCAAGCCTTAGCGCAATTTGTCGCAGGTGACGCGCGTCTTGCTTTAAATTATTTAGAAGCACTGTGTGATCACATTGTGCCCGCCGCTGACGGCAGCAAACGCGTTAGCGCAGAAGATCTCGCGCAAGTGTTAGGAGAAAAAGTGGCGCGCTTTGATCAGCAAGGCGATCAATGGTACGACTTGATTTCGGCGTTTCACAAATCCGTGCGCGGCAGCGCGCCCGATGCAGCGCTTTACTGGTACGCAAGAATTGTCACAGCGGGCGGTGATCCGCTTTATGTCGCAAGGCGGCTTGTTGCGATAGCGTCTGAAGATATCGGTCTTGCTGACCCAAAAGCGATGCAAGTTGTGCTTGCCGCGTGGGATGCTTTTTTGCGTGTTGGCGCCGCCGAAGGGGAGCGCGCTATTGCGCAAGCTGTGATCTACTTAGCTTGCGCGCCGAAAAGCAATGCGACCTTGATTGCGTGGGAAAAAGCGCTGCATGACGCTCGCACTTATGCGGGCGAAGAGGTACCGCTGCATTTGCGTAATGCGCCGACAGCGCTGATGAAAGAGCTTGGCTATGGTAAATCTTATCGTTATGCGCATGATGAGCCGCATGCTTACGCAGCAGGTGAAAGCTATTTTCCACCCAATTTAACGGGGACGCGTTACTACGAGCCAACATCAAGAGGGCTTGAGAGTAAACTTGCGGAAAAATTGGATTTTCTTTTGCGTCTTGATCAAGCTTGTGTGCAAAAACGCTAGTCAGAAGAGGCGCAAATAAGTATAAAATCAACCGGTTGTTCTTTGTTTTTTTCACCCACAACGTTTGACCAGCATTGGCTAAGCACAGTTCAATGTGGGACGTTTTTAAATTTAATAGGATAGTTATGCTCGATTCAAAACTCGTGCGCGCGCAACTTGAAGAGACCACTCAAATATTGTTGGCTAAACGCGGTTTCTCGCTAGATGGCACTTTGCTGCAAAACTTAGAAGAGCAGCGTAAGCAGCTGCAAGTACAAACTGAGGAGCTGCAAGCAAAGCGTAATGGTAGCTCAAAATTAATAGGCCAAATGAAGGCTAAAGGCGAAGATGTCAGCGCGCTTTTGCAAGAGATGGAAGGCGTTGGCGCAGAGCTTGAGCTTGCTAAAGACAAGCTTAATCAGCTGCAAACGCAATTAAATACCATTTTGCAATCGGTTCCTAACTTGCCACATGAGTCTGTGCCGGTTGGCAAAGATGAAAAAGACAACGTTGAGATCAGCCGCTGGGGTGAGCCGCGTCAGTACGATTTTGCTGTGCGCGACCATGTTGATTTAGGTGAGCTGTGCGGCGGACTTGATTTTGCAAGCGCGGTAAAATTGTCGGGTTCACGCTTTGTGGTGATGAAGGGGCAAGTGGCTCGTCTGCACCGCGCCATTGGCCAGTTTATGCTGGATCTGCACACAATAGAGCACCATTACACCGAGCACTATGTTCCGTATTTGGTGAACGCCGATAGCTTGTTTGGAACCGGTCAATTGCCAAAATTTGGCGAAGATCTGTTTAACATGAAGCCCGCAACTGCTGACAGCGTCGGTATGTCGCTGATCCCAACCTCTGAAGTGCCACTGACAAATCTTGTACGCGACGTTATTTTAGATGAAGCGCAGCTGCCACAGCGTTACACAGCGCATACGCCTTGTTTTCGCTCAGAAGCGGGCTCTTACGGGCGCGACACACGCGGACTTATCCGCATGCACCAATTTGATAAAGTGGAATTAGTGCAAATTGTTAAGCCTGAAGAGTCAATGCAAGCGCTTGAAGAGCTAACCGGACACGCCGAAAAAGTTTTACAACTGCTTGAGCTGCCTTATCGTAAAGTGGTGCTTTGCACCGGCGATATGGGATTTAGCTCGATGAAAACTTACGATCTTGAAGTGTGGCTACCTGCGCAAAATACGTATCGTGAGATCTCATCTTGCTCAAACATGGGCGATTTTCAAGCGCGCCGCATGCAAGCTCGTTTTCGCCGTAAAGGCGCGAGCAAGCCAGAGCTTGTGCACACATTAAATGGCTCAGGTTTAGCGGTTGGGCGCACGCTGGTTGCCATTTTGGAAAACTACCAGCAAGCTGATGGTCGCATTGAAATTCCACAGGTTTTACGTAGTTACATGGGCGGCATGACGCACATTGGCTAATGATGGCAAAAGTAAAAAGGCAGCTTCATTGTAAGCTGCTTTTTTATTTGTCCGCG
>JBOFXO010000430.1:0-2018 GCA_051654185.1 Vibrionaceae bacterium
GAAATCATGCACGCCACCCCCGCAGGCTTTAGCGCGCACAGCAAGCAGCGCAATCAATATAACGATATCTCCGAGCAGCAAGTGCACCAGCATATTGATGTGGTATTTGGTGGCGGGCGCAGCTTCTTGCTCCCTTCAGCTCAAAGCGAAAATAAGGATCCGCTGCTGCGCACCGATGATGAAAACATGCTCGATATTCTTAAAAACCGCGGCTACGAGCTGATTGGCGATCGCGAGCAGCTACTTAAGCAACAACGGGGCCGCGTTTGGGGGATCTTTGCTGATAAAGATATGCAGTATGAGATCAACCGCCCTCATCAAGCAAAAGTTGAACCGAGCTTGAGCGAAATGACGCACAAAGCGATTGAACTGCTTAATAAAGAAGCGCAGCAGCAACAAAAGGGCTTTTTCTTAATGGTAGAAGGCTCAAAAATTGACTGGGTGGCGCACAGCAACAGCGTCGTGACTCAACTTCATGAAATCAAAGCGTTTGATGATGCAGTGAAAGCGGCGCTCGATTTTGCTAAAACCAACCAAGATACGCTGCTTATCGTCATGACTGACCATGGTAATGGCGGGTTAAGTATTGGCAACAGCCTCTCAAGCAATACCTACTCATCATTAGAAAAAAAGCATTTTGTTGAGCTACTAAGAAAAATTCAGCAATCCGATTGGAGTCTCGCTAACAGCTTAAGCACAGCCGATAGCGCAGATATAGCCGCGTTATTTACTAAGGCGACCACTATTACCCCGACCGACGCTGAGTTAGCGGCGCTGCATAAAGCGATCGCAGAATACAAGCAAGGACCAAAAAGTACCTATCAATACGCCATCAATAATGCCATTGCCGACATTATTAATAGCCGCGCCAATATCGCGATGACCACTAATGGCCACACCGGTGAAGATGTCCCGCTTTATGTCTACACCAGCAAACCTGATCATCTGCTCACCGGCGTCATTCAAAATAGCGACATTGCGCGCTATGTTGAAAAAGCGCTCGGCCTTAATTTAGATGAAGCAACCCAGCGACTTTTTGTCCCAGAATCAGCATTTAAGGCGCAAGAAATAACGATCAAGCAACGCGAGCTGGATCCAAAAAATACTTTTCTCACAGTCTTTGTGAATAATAAAGAGTTCACAGTCCCAGAAAACAAAAATTACGTTATCGAAAGCGCCACCGGCAATAAATTAAGCTATAACGGCGTTAACGTATTTAATGAAGAGCAATTTTTTATTCCACAAGCTGCGATTGATCTCATGCACCGCGCAAAATAGCCTCAAAATTCATTAACTTCATAAAAAAGCAGTCGGCATGCCGGCTGTTTTTTCATTAATGCCAATATGATCGGATGCGCGCGCCAATGCTCGCGCTATAACAGCGCTCATTAAAATTCAAAGGCTGCCCTCTATTTTAAGCCAAGCGCATGATCTTTAGTAAACGTGCTCAATGGTGCACCAGCTTTACGCCTGCCATAGCGCATTGAGGTTAGTCATCAAAAAGACTAAACATCTCCTCTTCATCCATTGCCATGTTAAATTCTAATTCGCTATTGCTAGCAGCAATTGGCTGAGGCTGTGCTTCTTGAGCTGACGCTGGTGCGTTGTGCTCAAAGGCTTGCAAAACAGGCGCAAGCTCGCTAGCCGGAGAAGGGCTAGGGATAGCTGGTACAATAAACACAGGCGAAGCGGCAAGCGGCACGCTTTCTTGTTCAGACGAATCAGCCGGTGAAGTAGCAACTTCAGGTACTTCAGCGCAAGCTTCCAGCAGCTGCGACTCCTGTCTAGCTGCAACAGCAGGCTCTGCACTTAGCTCTGCACTTGGCGCGGCAAGTTGGGCAATAGGACTTGGCGGGGCGCTAGGGCTTTCTGGCATGCTAGGACTTGGCGGCGCTGATAACGCAGCAGCCTGTGCAGCTGACGGGCCGAGATCTGCCCTACTTTCCTTAAACCAAGCCAGCCACGCAGCTATCGCAGCGCTATTCGTTCTTAATAACAGGCTTATTCGCTCAAAAGTA
>JBOFXO010000431.1:0-1455 GCA_051654185.1 Vibrionaceae bacterium
TACCTGAGCAAGCGTGACAGATTTTAGAGAGAGAATAGCTGAGAGAATTAGCGAGAAAAAACCTGAGCAGCTAGCGAGACAAAAAAGCCAGCCGCTGAGAGAGCTCCAAGAAATAGCTAGAGCTAGAGCTTGAGCCATAGCGAGCGCTCAAGCCTTACGGCGCATGGCTTGCAGCTCATGCCATAGGCACGCGCAAAAAGAGCGCGCCTGCAGCAATAGCAGCAAAGAGCGCCTCTAGCCATGGGCAATAAAAAAGCGCCTCATGAGAGGCGCTCTTGCGTGCTTCCTTTGCTTGCGAGCATATCCATATGCCGCCGCTATCATATCATTTTTCTATAGCTCAAAGGGAAAAGGCTTTGCTGTCAAATAGCCTCATCAAACAAGCCAGTTATTGGATCAAATGCTTCTATATCTTCTAGGCGCAGTCTATAAAGCGCACTATCAAACCGCTCATCATTGAACTTATCATGCTCGATTAGATGGGCTCTAACATCAAAAATGTGCTTAGACTCTGACAGCCTGACAGCTGCTCTCAATAGATAATCATCAGAGTAAGCCTTTGCAGCCCTATCAGTGAACTCATAAGCCTCAAGCACTGCCTGAGCATCAGCCTTGCGCTCATCAATGCTCACCGCTGCAATCTCAAAGTGCACCTCATTAGCAGGCTCGCTCGAATCAATCTCGAGGCTATCTGCATTAGCTGCCTTTTCTGCCATAGCTGCAGCCGCTCTCTTTGCTGCAGCTCGCTCAGCCAGTCGGCGCTCTACTATGCTAAATAGCAGAGAGTTCTTGTCAGAATCCACGCCTAACACGCGAATATTAGAGCCATTCTCACGCCTAATCATTACAGACTTGAACTCTATACCTAGGCGCGCAAATGCGTGCTTTATGGCTTTTTTTGCGCACTTGATAGGCTTTTTGCCGTTTGCGTAATCCTGACTTAGCACGCCAAAACATGCGAGCATTACTTGCCGCTGCCTCATATAGTCAAGAATCGCCTGCTCATTTTCTGGCTTGATACGCCCTGCCAGCTTTGCGCCGTCAGAGAGCAAGCCTGATAGATTGACTATTTCTTGCAAAGTCTTTGCTACAGCAAAATCAAATCGCTTGTCTGAGATGTGCTTACCAGTATCACGCTCGAGCAAATCTGCAAAATCACCGTCAATAACTCGCTCTAGATAACTAGTTTTTTTAACCGCTCGCCCATCATCGAAAAATAGAAATAATTCCTCATCAATAATATCAGTCTTTGCAAAGTCTCTTATTTTTGCGGATAGAGATTGAGCCTTTTCGCTCTGAGTTAATTCCTCTTTAGCCTCTAAAACTGATAGCTCATAATCGCTAACTGGCTCAGCTGCTATCACTTCTAGCATGAGCGCCTGAGCTAGCTCCTTGTTAATCTCTTTTACCTGAGAACTGCCAGCATCTAGAGTATTAATGACTCGCTCAATTTTG
>JBOFXO010000432.1:0-11586 GCA_051654185.1 Vibrionaceae bacterium
CTCGAGGCAACCCAAAAAAGCAAAGCAAGACGTTAAAAACGCATAAACCAATGAGCATATTGGGTTAAAAATTAATTAAAACAAATGATCAACTCTCAGCGCCTGTACTTATTTTTTTATCTAGCACAGCCAAAGTCAGGCGACTAATGCAGATCAGCTCTTGCTCATCATTACGCAGCTCAATATGCCAAACGTGTGTCGCACGTCCAAGGTGCAAAGGGGTCGCTTTTGCAGTCACTGTGCCGCTGTGCATGGATTTTAAATGATTAGCATTCACCTCAAGCCCAACGCAATATTGCGAATTAGCAACCGCAAGGTTGCCCGCCATTGAACCGACCGACTCGGCCAACGCAACACTTGCGCCCCCATGCAAAAAACCAAATGGCTGATGAGTGCGATTATTCACCGGCATTGTCGCCGTCAAGCTATCACGGCCAATGTCAGTAAATTTGATCCCAAGATGCGCAACAAGGGTGGTTGCATTAAAACCATTAATAGTATCAAGCGTTAATTTTTTTTTCCAAATGCTCATCAGTTTCACATTAATTTGTCGTCACGGCGATCAGGGCATCTGCTACGCGATCAAGATCGCACTCAGCTAAGCCTGCAATATTAATACGGCCATCTTCCACCATATAAATGGCAAACTCTTCGCGAAGCCTTGCAACTTGCTGCGGCGATATCCCAAGCATAGAGAACATCCCTTTGTGCTGCGTTAAAAACGAAAAGCGGTGATCTTGCGTACGAGCATGCAATGCCGCGACAAGCTGCTCTCTTAGCTTAATGATGCGCGCTTGCATAGCCGCGAGCTCTTCTTGCCACAGCGTTTCTAACGCCGGATCGTTTAATATTGTCGCGACAATCGCCGCGCCATGATCTGGCGGCATACTGTAATTGATACGCGCTAGCTGCAACAGTGAATTTTTAGCGAGCAGCGCTTGTTTTGCATCACTGCCAATCAAAATCGCAGCGCCTGTACGCTCGCGGTAAAGTCCAAAATTTTTCGAGCACGAGCACGCAATTAAAAGCTGCTCACAGTGACTGGCTAAAATTGCAATACTTTGACGATCGGCTGCCAAGCTTTCCCCAAGCCCTTGATAAGCAATATCAATAAAAGGAATAAAGCCGCGTGATTTTGCAAGCAGTGCCAGTTTATGCCACTGCGGCAGGGATAAATCAACACCGGTTGGATTGTGGCAACAAGCGTGCAACAAAACAATATCACCCGCCTCAACCTTGGCCAGCGAGTCAAACAGCGCCATTTCATCAAGTTGCTTTGTATTCGGCGCAAAATAAGAATAAAAACAAGTTTCTATCCCTGCCGCTTGCAGCACTGGTTGATGGTTGATATAGCTTGGATCAGGCAACCAAACACGCGCCGTTTGGCGCTTATTTTTATACGCCAGCGCAATGAGCTCTGCAAGCAAACGAAGCGCACCGCTGCCGCCTGTCGTTTGCACAGCTTGTGCACGCGACAGCGCGGGACTGTCGCCAAGCACCAATTTTAGCATGGCACGGTTAAAGGCCTCGCTCCCAGCAAGTCCTACATAACTTTTTGTTTCTTGAGAGGAAAAAATTCGCTCTTGCGCACAAGTCACCGCTTGCATGACCGGCGTTTTCCCTTCGCTATTTTTGTAAATGCCTATTCCTAGATCAATCTTTTTTGAGCGCGGATCAGATTGAAACTGCGTCATCAAAGATAAAATCGGATCATGCGCGGTCTGCGCTAAATATTCAAACATATCATCACCTTAAAATTATTCCCTTGTGGTGTATTCCTTTTTTGATGTCATTTTAAATCGAGGCTAAATTCACATCTATCGATAAGCGTTATTATTTATCTTGGAAATCCTATGCCCCTTTTTACTCTAAAGGAAACATAAAACGATGTCGATGCAACATAAATTCAAACTTTTCGCGCTTACGCGACTCAATCTTATTTTTTTACCCATCTAGTGCCAAATCTTATGTTTCATACAACAAATATTTCACCTATGTTCCACGCTGATCTGCAGGAAAAACGATAAAAAGTGATGTTCTATCAATATGATGCACTATATTGAAACAGGTTTATCGCAACACGTTGTACTCTTTGTTACGCAATGATCATTCACAGGCCCAGGCAATGACAAGGAATTCATACATGCAGGTCACGCTACCTATCCTTTTCAATAATCGTCACATTTTACCGACAGGCCGGTTACCGATCACAATTTTACCCGGCGTAGAAATGGACACGCTCACCTACGCCCTCAGCAATGAGCTGCCGCTTGGCCTTTGCATGCGCGATGTAAAATCAAGAGCACGCATTGGTACTGTAGTTGAGATAGAAGATTTCTACACAGCCGATCACGATGGGCTGCTAACCATTCAAGTCTCTGGAAAAGAACGCTTTTCTATCCAGTCTTATCAAGAAAATGAGCAAGGCATTCTCATCACCCAAGCGCAAATTTTGCCTTCGTGGCCCGATCAAGCGCTGCAATACGATGACGAGCCACTTGCAGAGCGATTGCGCGTAATGTTTGAACGCTATCCAGAGCTTAGCGCGCTGCACCACTGCACCCACTTTGACAGCCTCACTTGGCTGTGCCAGCGTTGGCTTGAGCTTTTGCCCTTGCCAACGAGCGAAAAGCAGCTGCTAATGTCTTCAAATTCATGTATTGAAACCGCGCATTACTTGTTAAGTTTGATGAAAGAGTCGCACTAGTTATCTTTACGTTGCGCGGTAAAACTTACTTTTTACCCTACCTATTTTGCGTTATCTTGCTGATAACGCACGCTGTTTTCCTCAAACGTTACCTTTATCCACATTCAGCTGCAACTATTTTGCTAAAATGAGTTCGAATGTAAATCACTCTTTATTTTTGTTATGGATCATCAATTTAATATTGTCGCCATCGGCGGCGGACATGGACTAGGCCGCATACTTTCCTCCCTTAGCCATTATAATGAACGCCTCACCGGCATTGTCACGACGACCGACAACGGCGGCTCAACCGGCCGGATCCGCGCCTGTCAAGGCGGAATTGCGTGGGGAGATATGCGTAACTGCATTAATCAGCTCATCGCGACGCCCTCTATCGGCTCGCAGCTGTTTGAATACCGTTTTAAAGGCAGCGGCGAATTAAACGGGCACAACCTAGGCAATATTATTTTAACTGCGCTCGATAACCTTTCGGTGCGGCCTCTTGATGCCATCGATCTCATCCGGCGCATGCTGAACGTCACAACGCACATTTTGCCTATGTCTGAGCAGCCAGCCGATCTTATCGCGACCACCCGCAGTGGCGATCTTATTACCGGTGAAACGAGCATCGATAAACTTCCGGGGCCACCGGCAAAGCTGCGGATCACCCCAACGGTGCCTGCGACTTTCGAAGCCATAGCAGCAATCAAAAAAGCGGATCTGATCTTACTTGGCCCTGGCAGCTTTTTTACCAGTATCATGCCGCCGCTGCTGCTAGATGAGCTCAGCTGCGCGATCGAAAAAAGTCATGCGAAACTTGTTTTTATTGCGAACGTAAAAAAAGAGAGTGGCGCGGCAGGTAAAATGTCGCTCGAAATGATGCTTTCTTGGTGTGAAAATGCGCTCAATGGTCGCCACATTGATGTGGTATTGCTTGAGCAGCGCGATCCGACGCTTCCTGCACGTTTTATGCAGCATGCGACAGCGCTTGCATCAAGCCAAAATCCCACCTTGCATGATCGAAAAAAATTGGCTGCTGCAATAGAGCAACTGCTCGCCAATTAAATCAGCAACTTGGCCCAAACGTCAATGGGCCCAAGCTTCGAATCAGCTTCGCCAGCATGGCTAAGCGCAGCTTTTGCTTTGCACATAAAAACGCTTATACCAAAAATAAAAAGAGGCGCGCAGCACAAAAAACAGCTACATAGCACAACTTGCTTTATCGCCATCTTCTTGCTGCCAAAATTGCAATTTGCGATAGAGCGTCGAAGGGCTGATCTCAAGCAGCCCTGCCGCTTGCGGAATATTGCCATTGCACAACTCAACCGCCGTTAATATTGCGCGTTTTTCAACCAGTCGCAGCGGCTCAATAGTAGATTTTTCAAGCTTTAAATCGCCATTCGGCATATTTACCGGCAAACCTTGCTTAAAATAAGCCGAGCTCGCACTCTCTTCTTGATTTATAAAGTTTTCTGTAACCATGAATGAGGCGGGCAGCATCGCCATCGTCACCGTTTCGCCCGTATGCAAAACAACGATATTACGGATCACATTTTGCAGCTGTCGCACATTCCCCGGCCAAGAGTGGCTTAAAAGGTAATTTTTCACCTGCGGACTAAATTCTCGAAACGATTTACCTTCTTCAGCCGCATATTGCTGCAAAAAGAAGTGCGCCAGCAATAAAATATCTGCACTGCGTTCACGCAGCGGCGGCAAGGTCACCGGGATCACATGCAGCCGATAGTAGAGATCGCCTCGAAAAGTGCCGCGCAAAACCGCTTGCCACGGGTCGCGATTCGTCGCGCAGACAAAACGCACATCAACCTGATGAGTCTGCGAGCCTCCCACTTTTTGAAAATGCGACGTTTGAATAAATCGCAGCAGCTTTGTCTGCAAATTCAAATCCATTTCGCAAATTTCATCCAAAAAAAGCGTACCACCATGCGCATTTTCTACCGCGCCTTGTCTGTCGAATAAAGCGCCCGTAAAAGCCCCTTTAACATGGCCAAACAGTTCACTTTCTATCAGATCTTTTGGAATAGCCGCGCAATTAATGGCGATAAAAGGCCCATCTTTACGCGGACTTGCAGCATGAATGGCCTCAGCGCACAACTCTTTGCCCGTGCCACTTTCTCCGGTAATAAACACGGTAGCTTTGCTTTGGGCTGCAGGATCAATAAGTTGATATACACTCTGCATTGCGGGACTTTCACCAAGAAACCCCCATCTTTTGCTTAATGCTGCGCTGCGATTTCCATTGAATTTATCGAATGTCTTTTTCACGAGCCTCTGCACATTTTCAAATACGCTATCTAAAATAAGCTTTATTTCAACGAGATAATTAGGATCTTGCAAAAAAATAGCAGTTAACACTCTTTAGCTAACTTAAAAGTGCTTTTACTAAAAAATAACGAATTTAACTTTTTTTTACAAAAACTTTGGTTTTACATAAGTTTTATTGATAAAAGCGTCTAAAACACCACGCAAACATTTCAGCATATTGCACATAAATGCATTCAATTTGAAGCAAAAAAGCTGTCATTTCATGGGAATTCACGCACAGAAAAGTAAGCATTTTTAACCAAAAAGCGACTTTCTTTTAAATATCAATATATTAAATTTAAAAAATCACTTAATGGCCTATTTAAAAACGCAGAGGAAACAAGGAAAGCGAAATACGAGCGGTGATCACATAGAGATCTCTTCTACATCAATAATTTTTGAGCGGTTGATGGTGATCTTCCAGCGCATTAGCGTCACGCTACCGTCGTGATTTTTTTGCTTAGCGATAAGATTAAACTGATGGCGTTTTTCTATCGATTCGCGCGTCACCTGACCATCATTTAACAAATAATAATTTTTTTGTCCACGAGTCATTAAACGCGAAAAAGGACGAAAATCAAGCTTCCACACTTCGCGCGTCATTTCATAACCGCTTAAAAATTTAGTCGTCGACATCTGCGTTTGCATGCGAATGCGCACAACGGCTTCTTCAAGTTGCCGAAGTTTACCGCGGCGTACTTGCAGCACATCTTCAGGCAATTTTTCAAACGGCAAAAAATCAAGCCATTCAAGCTGATAGCCGATACTTTGACCGGATGTGGGATCTGTAAACTTTTTGCGCCATTTAGGCTGACCTTTGCGGATCCAGCGCCACATTGCGTCGCCTAAATCATCTTTAAAAATTTCGCGCAGCGCATAAATCACCATCAGCACCATCATGAATGAGAAGGTAATTTCACCGAGGTAGCCGCGCAAACGTGTGATTGTTAGCGTGATGAGCACCATCAAAAGGCCGGTTGCGATCCCTTTGATCAGTTTGTTAACCCCTTGTCCTAGCATTTCGTCTGTTTGGCGAATCGTCACAGGATATTCGATGAGGCGGCGCGCAAGGCGCATTTTGTTGACCATACGCGCGGGATCTCGCTGCGCTTTTTCTGAGTTGTAATTGCGCTCAATGCGATATTGCTGCTCAGAAACACAAAAACTTATCAGCTGCTCGCGGATCATCTTAAAGGCGCTGCTTCTTGGCATATGCGCAATCAGTGACAAAAAACGCTGCTCAGTAAGCCATGATAAATAATTGTCGACATTGGCGTAATAGAGGCTCAAATCATCGCCTTTAGGCACATACCTGCGCAGACGCGTTAAGATCTCCACCGCCATATCCGTCATCTGCTCAAGCTGCGCAACTGCCTGCGTGTCATCCATACCACTGAGCGTATCAAAAAAACGATGCGTCGTTTTTTCCAAAGAAAGCGCATATTGATAGGCGTATAAGCTCAAACTGACCCGATATTTATCGGCCGGCAACTTGTCACGACTTGCTAAACGCGAATAAACCAGCGGCAGGTGGTTTTGCGACGAGTAATAGGTGCGGTGGTTTGACAAAACCGTTTCATAAAACTCGGTCTCCGACATGACCCGTTTAGAAAAATTGAGCTCACCGGGAATAAAAAGGAAAAATTCAACATCTTGTCCTTTAATTTCCTCGTTGAGCAGCGCAATTTTTACCGCAAACTCTTGAGTTTTTTCCACTGAAATCACGCATTACTCCATATAACTCAATAAGTTATTACAGTTTTGACTTAAGTGCCTAACGCCGTTTTTAAAATTTATCAACTTAATAATCATAGTGTTAACTTTTACTAATGAACATCTCTCGCAGCAAAGTAATTTCATCACGCAGCGCCGCGGCTTGTTCAAACTCGAGATTTTGCGCCGCATCGTACATCTGCTTCTCTAAACGGCTGATCTGCTGATCGATTTGCGCGCTAGTGCGCAGCTCTTCATAGTGGTCGATTTTAGCTGCCGGCTTTTTAGCAGATTTTGCGCCGCGGGCATTACGCTTAGCCCCAAGCTCAAGCACGTCGGTCACTTTTTTGTTTAATTTTTGTGGAACAATGCCATGCATTTGATTATGCAAACGCTGTTTTTCACGCCTTCGCTCAGTTTCATCAATCGCACGCTGCATTGAGCCTGTGATAGTGTCTGCGTATAAAATGGCCTTGCCTTCTAAATGGCGAGCCGCCCGCCCCATGGTCTGGATCAGCGAGCGCTCTGAGCGCAAAAAGCCTTCTTTGTCTGCATCCAAAATCGCAACCAGCGAAACTTCAGGAATATCAAGCCCTTCGCGCAGCAAGTTGATCCCCACTAAAACATCAAACTCACCAAGACGCAGGTCGCGAATGATCTCCATGCGCTCCACCGTATCAATATCTGAGTGCAAATAACGCACGCGCACGCCATGCTCTTGCAGGTATTCGGTCAGATCCTCCGCCATTCGTTTTGTCAGCGTGGTCACTAAAACGCGCTCATCTTTAGCCGCACGTAAATTCGCCTCGCTAAGCAAATCATCCACTTGTATTGCGACAGGGCGAATTTCTATCTCGGGATCTAAAAGCCCCGTAGGCCTGACGACCTGCTCAATCACCTCGCCCGATGATTTTTCAAGCTCATACTGACTTGGCGTTGCAGACACAAAGATGGTTTGCGGCGCGAGCGCTTCAAATTCAGCAAACTGCAGCGGCCGGTTATCCAGCGCGGAGGGAAGACGAAATCCATACTGCACCAATGTTTCTTTGCGTGAGCGATCGCCTTTATACATAGCGCCAATTTGCGGCACCGTATTGTGCGACTCATCAATGAACAGCAGCCCATCAGCCGGCAGATAATCAAACAAAGTCGGCGGCGGCTCGCCGGGCTGACGGCCGCTTAAATAGCGCGAATAGTTTTCTATCCCGTTGCAATAGCCAAGCTCTTGCATCATCTCGATATCATACAAGGTGCGCTGCGATAAGCGCTGCTCTTCGACTAATTTGTGATCCGCTAAAAACTGCGCTTTGCGCTGCACAAGCTCTTGCTTGATCTCCTCAATCGCTTGCAAAATGCGCTCGCGCGGCGTGACATAGTGCGTTTTAGGAAAGACAGTAAAGCGTGCTACATTGTTATCAATCACAGCTCCTGTGAGCGGATCAAAGACGCTTAATCGCTCAACTTCACCATCAAAAAGCTCAACGCGCACCGCATTTTGATCAGAGTCTGCTGGATAAATATCGATAACCTCACCGCGCACGCGAAACGTGCCGCGCATAAAGGCGTGATCATTGCGCGTGTATTGCAGCTCACTCAAACGGCGCAAAATGCTGCGCTGCTCGATAAAGTCGCCGCGACGCAAATGCAGCATCATTTTTAAATAAGACTCAGGATCGCCAAGGCCGTAAATGGCAGAAACCGACGCCACGATGATCACATCTCGCCGCTCCATCAGCGCTTTGGTAGCAGACAAGCGCATCTGGTCGATGTGCTCATTGACCGCCGAATCTTTCTCGATGAAGGTGTCAGAGCTCGGTACATAGGCTTCTGGCTGATAGTAGTCGTAATAAGAAACAAAATATTCCACCGCGTTTTGCGGAAAAAACGCTTTCATCTCACCATACAGCTGCGCGGCCAGCGTCTTATTGGGCGCTAAGATCATGGTTGGCCGGTTGGTTTGCGCTATCACATTAGCCATGGTGTAGGTTTTACCAGAGCCGGTAACGCCGAGCAATGTTTGGTGCGCAAGCCCAGACTCGAGTCCTTCTAGCAGCTTAGCGATGGCCGAAGGCTGATCCCCTGCGGGAGGAAAAGGCGAGTGCAAAATAAAATTTTTGTTCATGAAAACCACCACAACAACGCGATATGCAATATTAACGTACCACAAAAAAAAATCCGAGTTGAAAAACTCGGATCTTTTTTCTAGAACGTCTGCTTTGTCATCATGCTTGCGACAAAACCGCCGCCTTTTCTTCACGCTGCATTTTGTCAAACAGCTCTTTGTTAAAGCCTTCATGCAAGCGGTAGTAACGGTTATAGATATAAACACTAACACACATCAGCAAAATCGGTAGGCCAACCATCATCGCTTCAATTCCGGCAATGGTTTCAGGGGTTTGCTGCTGATTTGCCACATAACCGACTAAAGACAGTCCAATACCAACGATAAAGCCGCTGCTAGCGCCAGCAAATTTCACCATCATGGTTTGCACAGAGAAGATCACGCTTTCAGTACGATAGCCAATTTTGCTCTCGCCATAGTCCGCAACGTCGGCAAGCATAACCGTTTGCAGTGCGTTAGCAACGCCGACACCAAACTTGATGATAGCGCCTGAAAGGCCAATCAAAAGCACATTACCTGGGGCTGTGGTCGAAACAGCAAAGAGCAACACGCTTGATAAAAATGGGCCGCTGCACGCAATAAACCACAAGTATTTGCGTGGCAATTTTGCCGCAATGTGTGGGAACAAAAAGACGCCAGCAACTTCAGCAAGTCCTGCTACAAGCATGTAGGCTGGGAAAAGATCTTTATTACCAAGCGCATAGGTAAAGTAGTAAATGGCAAAGCCGCCCACTAGCATGTTTGCAACTTGAAATGAAAGCACAGAGCCAATCAGCGCTTTAAGTTGGTCGTTTTTGTTGATGATAGACACGACGGCCTTAAAGCTAAATTTGTGCATCGCAGTACTGGCGTGTGTTTTTTCTTTCACATTACGCGCCACTAAAAACGCGCTCATAATGAAAAGCACTGCAATCAAAATCGACACATTCAAAAATCCTGCGCCTTGATCGCCGTTGCCCAGTTTACCAACAATGTACAAACCGTAAGTACCGGTAATAAACCACGCAAGGCTTGCAAAAAGACGCGGCCACACAACCAGTTTTTCACGCTCTTCACGCGATTTTGACAGCGCTGGGATCATTGACCAGTAAGGAATATCCATAATGGTGTAGGTCAATCCCCACAAAATGTAAGCGGCTGCCGCATACAGATAAAGCGCGGTACCCGAAAACAGATGCGTGCTAAATAGCGCAACCAATACAACGGCGTTTAAAATGGTGCCAATAACAATCCATGGACGAAATTTGCCAAAACGCGAGCGCGTGTTATCCACAATCACGCCCATCATCGGATCGGTAATAGCGTCAAGGATCCTTGCAAGAAGAAAAATGGTACCAACAAAAGCCGTTGGCAAGTTCGCAACGTCGGTGAAATAAAACATCAAAAAGATGTAAATCGGCGCGCACGCAAAATCTTTACCCAGCGCCCCTAGCCCATAAGAGAGCTTGGTTTGCAATGAAATTTTATCTGTCATAGATATTCCTATTTCCGCCTCTACGTTTTGTGACTGCGCATGTGCAGCTATCCGCAAGCCACATTTTTTTATCTGGTGCGCATGGTAACCAATGTGACTACTTTTTTTCTGTGATCTGCCGCTTGTTAGTGAAAACGTTTACAATAAATTTAGAAGAAATTCCGCTTTTCATGCAAAAGTGCACAAGCGCAGCCACAACGTTGAGCCCAATTGCACTTATTTTTCGCAATAGATCAACAAATTGCGGGGCGTTAACTCTCGTGAACAAAATTGCCATAACTGCGCCTTAAAGCCTTTTTCTTGCATATACAATACCTTATCTAATGCAAGCCACAGCTCTAAAGGACGGCGAAACAAAGTGCGTATTGTCTCCATTTGCTCAACGAGCAAAAAGCGCGCCTCACCTTGGCGTAAAAATTCTGCAAAGGCGATATTTTCAGGCAAGCTGATCCCTTTTTCCTTGGCCGCCCACTGACAAAAATAACTAAAATCTTGATCCAACATAGATTTTTGTACATTAGGCAATGGTAAATAATCCTTAGTGCCGCGCAGCTGCTTTTGCAGGCTGTCAAAACCTAGGCGAAAACAGATCTCAGTCGCGCGCCGTTTTCTCACGTTTTGCGGCGCGGTAACCGTCTCTTGGAGCGGTAATTTAAGATCGTGACGGCTTAGGCGCAGTGCTGAATTTTTAGCCAGTGCTGAAAGCGGCTGATAAAAATCATCGTCGATCAAATGATAACAACAAGGCGCAAGCGCAACTTGCGCGTTTTGCTCAGATAACAGCTGCAGCAGACGGATATGCAGCTGTCCGCAGGCATGCAGAGCAACGACGCAGTTTGCCGAATTTAAGCGCGCAGCCGCTTCTTGTGAAAAGGCATCTTCTTGCACAAAGCGAAGGGGAAGCTGCCACTTTTTAGCCCAGTGAGCGCCATCATGGCACAGCGCCTCCTGCCATTCTAAACAAGTGACCGCCTGCGCGCGCGTTGCCGATAACACGCGGCTAAGGTGGCCTTTTCCGGCGCACCAATCAAGCCAATCTTTTGCATCATGCTGGGGGCTTAATGGTACAGCGCGGTTAAACGCTGCGATCTGCAGCGATTTGCGCTGTGCAATCCCTTCTTGCAAAAAAGATGGCGCCTCAAGCGCATTGCACGGAGCCTGCGTAACTTGGCAAAGAGCCGTAAAATTTGCCACCTCAGGCAAAAAGCGCTGCACCTTTTCACTAAGCATTAGCGGCGACTCTTTGAGCTTGGCAAGCTGTGTCAAATC
>JBOFXO010000433.1:0-2224 GCA_051654185.1 Vibrionaceae bacterium
TGTGGCAGCTCGCCATGAAGGCCAAGCGCTTGTTGCATGAGTTTTTCTTTAACAAATGGCAGCTTATCTGCGGCTAACACGCCTACGCCACGCAGCAGTTTTTTGCTGATGTGGTCGCCTTGAAATAAGAGGTGAAAGCCTTGCATTGCCGCAATCATCTGCGCGCTTTGCGTTTTGCGCCAGCGTTCAAAATAGCGCAGTGAGGATTTCAGGCCAAAATCTTTATGCAGCGCATGCAAACGTAGCAGCTCTTGTGCGAGAGCGGCGGCATCTTGCAAGCCTAGATTCACGCCTTGTCCTGCGAGTGGATGCACTGTGTGCGCCGCGTCGCCGATCAGCGCGACTCGCTGAGTGACAAACTGCTGGGCATAACGCATTTTTAGGATGATGCTCGCGGGTGCGCTGCGTAACTGGCACATACCAAGCCGCGCATCAAAAGCTGCCGTGAGCGCTTTATTAAAATCTGCCGCGTCCATTTGCATTAAGTTATCTGCATGCAGGTGTGGCAACGACCACACAATCGAGCATAAATGGCTATCGGCAAGAGGCAAAAAAGCGAGCGGCCCGCGCGGGGTGAAAATTTGCCGCGCAATATTTTGGTGCGGCTTTTGCGTTTGTACGGTTGCGATCAGCGCTTTTTGCTCAAGATCCCATTGCGTAAGCGGGATCTGCGCCTGTTTGCGCAGCCATGAATTTGCGCCATCAGCGCCAACCACTAATTTCGCGCACAGCGTTGAGCCTGAATTTAGCGTCAGCCAAGCTTCATGTTCACGCACGAGCAGATCTTGGCAGGCGTCAGGGCAAAGCAGGCGCACATTAGAAAAGTTGGCCAGTTTTTCAAGAAGCGCTTGTTTTAAAATGCTATTTTCGACAACGTGGCCTAAATTGCTCTCACCAATTGCTTGCGCATGAAAGTCAATCTGCGCAAAGCTGTCTTGCTCCCAAACGTTAATTTGCGAAAATGCCGCAAGGCGCTGCGGTGGCAGATTTTGCCAAGCTCCGACACGCGTTAAAATGCGCTCACTTGCGCGGTTGATGGCGCAAACGTGAATATCGGCGGCGGCGTCTTGTGTTAAAGGTGAATGCACTTGAGGTTCAATAACAGCGATTTGCAATGAGCTATTAGCGAGTGCTGCGGCAAGCGTTAAGCCCACCATGCCTGCGCCGAGGATCACAAGGTCGGCATTGATGATTTTCATGTATTAATCCACCTTTAGCTCAAAAAGTACGCCTAACGTTGTGCGGCGCAGCGGCGCAAAAAGCTGCTCATTGTGCGACATAGCTAGCAGCAGCGCATTGCGCGCAAAACCTAGCAGCGGCGCTGAGTTAGAAAAGCCGTAAACTAATGAGCTTATCAGGCGTATTACCGCTTGTCTATCTGCATGGCGCTTGTGCAAATAGCCTTGCAGTAGGCGCATGCTAGCAAAATCTTGCTGCTCATTTTTAGCCGCCGCAATGCATTTTGCAAGCGTCACCGCGTCGCGCAGCGCAAGATTAAAGCCTTGTCCTGCTACAGGATGGAGCGTTTGCGCGGCGTTGCCAATTGCAACAAAACGGTGATTAACCAGCTGCTCGGCTTGCGAGAGGGCAAGCGGATAGCTTGAGCGCTTACTTAGGGACAAAAAACGGCCAAGCCGCCAGCCAAAAGCCTTTTGTAGCGCCTGTAAAAAGTCCTCGTCGGGCAAAGATAAAAGCGTTGTGGCGTGCTCAGCGCTAGTGCACCAAACCAGCGACGCTTGGCGCTCTTGCCGTGGCAGTAGCGCTAAAGGGCCATTGGGCGTGAAGCGCTCAAAGGCTGCGCCTTGATGAGCAAGCTCTGTTTGCAAGTGAGCTGTGATGGCAACTTGTTTAAAATCATGCCGCTGACGCCCAATGCCTTGTAAGCGCATACTGTCTGACGCTGCGCCATCGGCCGCGACAAAAAGCGTTGCTTTTAGCACGATATTGGAGCTGAGCGTGACATAGTGGTACATTTTCGTGCGTTTAATCGCGGTGATCTTGTCTTGTTCAAAGAGCGTAATTGCTGGATCGCGCTGCATTTTTTCATGCAGCAAGGCACAGGTTGTGCCGATAGGGAGCACTTGCCCAAAATAAGGAAGCTGCTGCTCTTTAGCGCAAAAGCTTGCCATGCCAAAGCGGTTTTGCTCGCTCACATGAATGCTTTGAATGGCGGTTGCAAGCGGCGCAAGGAGCTGCCATAAATCGAGCGCCGCAAGCTCTTGGC
>JBOFXO010000434.1:0-9379 GCA_051654185.1 Vibrionaceae bacterium
TACCGGCAGATCTCATTACGTTGAACATTTTGCAGATTTTGAAAGTAGAGTACTTCGACAGTACAGAGATGAAGCGTTTAACGCTGCAATTAACTACAGCACAATGGGAAGCGTTCCGCTACCAAATGACTTTGATCCGAGAATAATGTTTACGGAGCGTCCTCCTTCACGTGACTTGCCGCCCATTTACGAAAGCCCTGCGCTAAGAAGACAGCCTGCTCCAGCAGCTCTTTTCGGTCCTCGCCCCGCTCAGCACCCTTGCCCCGTAGGATATGAAGACTATTTTGGCCATGCAGTATTAGGTCGGCCAATCAATTTAGAAAGGGAGCCTTTCTTGCTGCAAACGGCTTTAGAAGCGGCAGGATTTATCTCTGGTGATATAGATGCCCCTCAAAACGGCGATCTTATCATTCCAGTCCCAGAGCAAGAGGGGCCGCGTGATGATTTTTTTGCAATGCTCGATAGAAGCACTACGTACATGGCGCCTTTTTACCGAACTCGGCCCCAAATTGCTGGCGAGCCTCATGAATGGCGGTCGGTGGTATTGCTGCAATTTGTTAACAATGAATGGCAGTACTTTTCGTCGCAATACGACCCAACAATACTAACAACAAATAATGGACGCACTATATCACAAGAAAATTTGCACATTTATTTCAACCCAGAAACTCGCCTACCTTTAGATGACAATGGCCAACCCTATATTCAACTCTTTACGATGACTCCAGATCGCTTTCGCGACATTATGGGGATAAACCATCGCTTACAGAACAGCATTGATGTAAATGCTGAGTTAACGGCCTTAATAGGGGTAGGAGAATTAATGGCTTTACCTGTCGCAGGGCGAGGTAGAGGCATTGAACCACAAGAGCAATATACGCCACCTCCACACAGATCAGGCGCAGCTGCAAGCGAAGGGGCAAATGTATTAGCACCGTCACAGCAACCACAACCAGGGGCTACAGCCAGCGGCACACAGTTTGCGCCTACACAGCAGGAGGGAGCCACCGGTTTTACCCCTGATCCGTCATATTTTCCGCAGTACCCCTTAGCTAATCAGCATCAGCTTAGGATCCTACCTCAAGATGTGTCACACCTGCGCCCTGTAGAGGATCCTTATCGTCCAGTGGATGCAAATCGTTATCGACACTTGCCAAGTGCTTCTTGTGTTGATCAATCTTTAGAATTTTTATGCCAACACTTTGGCTTACCTGATCCGCAGTGGCCTGATGCGCAAAATGTGCTCAATCATAATGGATTAGATATTGCAGCTCCGCTAATAATTGGTCAATCTCAAGGCTTTATAGCCCCGTGGCCTTTAGGCGCAGATTCTAGAGAAATAACAGAGGTTGAACCTACAAGGCTATACAATATTTTTGATGAAGAGCTTGATAAGGAGTCCACTTACTTCGTCTTTATAGAAAGCTCCAGTGGGTATGGCAATGCTCACACCGTCGCTCTTTATTTTGACTATAACGAAAACGAATGGTTTGTCTTTAACAATTTAGCTGAGCAAGGCAACGGTTTGCCCGTAAAAGTGACTGACGCTGGAAACTTTACTCTTGAAGGTCGCAATTTATTCATGCCAGCAGCTCGAAGGGGCGTGCCAGCGGTACAGCAACGTCGACTGAGCATTTTCCCTATGAACAATGAACGCGTCGAGTTCATGTGTGAAGTTGTTAGAAGAGCACGAACATCCATTCCAGCTGATGAAGATTTAGCATTTTATAACTTCGAGCAACGATACATAATGCCGGCACAACCAGCTGGGCCACCAGTAAGGAATGCTCCAGATTTTACCCGTAGATACCAATTTAGCACGTCTCCTGAGCGCGTACAGATCACGCCTCCTGCACAAAACTTGTATTTACCGCCGATGGTTCCACAAGCAAGATACCAGCATTTAGCGGGTATTGGCTGTGGAGAGCAGACACTAGATTTTGCGGCGCGCTGTTTTGGTATGCCGGTACCAATTTGGAACGATCCAGCTGCTGTACGTTACACCGCGCCACTTGATCTTAATGGTGCATTAACCACCGCTGCCCGTATTGGTCTTGTTTCTCCTCAAAGCATAGAAGCATCAGTATTCGGTGTTCGCAACCGACAAGATGCTGAAGCGATGTTGGGTGAAGGTGCTGCTGCGCTCGATATAAATAATTTCTATCTCATGACAGTAAGCGGTACATTATACGGTAACCATATCGTCGCGGTTTATTTTGATACAGAAAGAAATAGATGGTTTAGCTTTAACAATATAGCGCCAGACAGCCAGCTTGTTTTAGGTTATGAGTCAATGGTTAAACCCGTACCATTAACCAATGCTGAAGGCACGCTCACCCCTGAAGGTGTAAGATTGCTTTGTCCGGTGCAGGCAGGCCAAACTAGTACCGTTATAGCTACTGCTCTCACCAGTGATGGTGTAGAAATGCTTTGCGAATGGGTGCGACGTATACGTCAGCATGGGGAGCCGTTCGGCCAAGAGGTTGCATCCCTCAATAGTACCTTTGGGGAACGGCGTTATCCAGCAGAGCCTGAAGAAGACTAACAGTAAAAAACACACGTTTCTAACCAGCATCCGCGCAGTAAAACAGCGCGGATGTTTTTTTGATCATGTTTTTAATGATCATTTGGCTATCGCGCTTAGTTTTTTAAGCAGCCATCTGCGTAAAATTAAACTGTTTTATCGCAAACAAAAAAGACGATATTCCATCGCCTTAATAAAAAATAGCTATCTATTAGCCAAACCACTTAGCTCAAACGTTTTAATTCATCTGCGCGACCAATGGGACGGATCACCGAAAGTTGACGGCCTTTTTTAACACCGGTTTCGTAGTCACAAGTAATTGTATTCATCGCTTCTTTGAGCTGCTTTTTAAATGTTTCGCGATCTAAATTTTTAAATTGGCTATCTATGTAGCTTTTGATCCGCAAATTAATATCATCATCTTTAACCAAGATGGGCAATTTTTCTAACGAGCCATCCAGCCAGCCACGCGAAAAAGACAAAACTTTACGATTAACCTCTTGCAAGCTCAGACCACTGCCTTGAAAACGGTTGCGAAATTGGCCAATTTTTTCATTCATTTCACGATAAAAAACATCTAACGCAAAACCCGCAAATACCGCACGATCGGCACTGCCAATAAATTCAGCCCTTTTCAATCCCTTATAATTAGTTAAAACGCATTCCACGCCAAATTGACGATTAATGGTACGAATAATGCGGATCACAGATTCAGGAATAGAGGACGGCAGCAAGGTTTGAGCATAGGTTTTTCCGATACTAAAC
The DNA here is from genome assembly GCA_051654185.1 of Vibrionaceae bacterium. Lineage (GTDB taxonomy): Bacteria > Pseudomonadota > Gammaproteobacteria > Enterobacterales > Vibrionaceae > Enterovibrio. Next base: position 3,290 of record JBOFXO010000434.1, read on the forward strand.
AGATAAATATCATCTTGCTCAAGACCGTATTTTTTCATTAGGCTATGCGCCATTTTTATTGCTTGAGCGGCTTCATTTATGTTGGAAGAATTGCTGAGCTCAAGACATTTTGCTATTTTTTTCAATATATTATGCTTGGCTTGGATCATGAAAATACCAAATATTGGTTGGAGTAAACTTTTTTATTCTAGCGTTTTTCTCAAATAAATTTGCTAATTTAAAATGAAATACAAGTAAATACGATTTTAAAAAAATAAAAAGCACCATGACCGGTGCTTAATTTAAAATATCTATGATTTTAGATACGGATAAAATCGATATGCATCACTTTTGGCTTGAACGCATGACGCTGAATATCTTGTGGTTTTACTTTGATCTCTTTGCCGTCAACAACTAGCGTGATCTCTTGGTAAAACTCAGCTTTTTCCATTTTGTTGATCACAACACTGTGCTCAAGAGTAACAGAAAGCGCAGCTTCGTTGCCACCGTAAACAATAGCAGGCACTTTTTCAGCATGACGTAGGCGGCGGCTCGCACCTTTCCCCAATTCTTCACGCAGTTTTGCTTCAATTTTCATAATAATTACTCAATTAACTTAAAAAATAATAGCCCGATCGCGACCAATCTTGCTACACAAAAACAGCGCGAATTCTACATTGGCAAGCCTTTAAGCACAAGAAAAATTACAATTGCACTTTTTTAAATCCTGCCGCACAGCGGCCTTGATTTTGCGCTTATGGCACTCGTAAATTTTTTTGCATGCCTGATGTTTTAAATTTGATTAAGATAATGGCTATTCTTCACGAAGTTAGAAGTAAAAAATGATAAGGTTAGACAAATATTTATGCGACGCTTTAGACATCACACGCAAGCAAGCTGGCATTTTGCTTAAAACTGATGAGGTTTGTATTGAAGGCGTTGCATGCCGATCTGGGGCACAAAAATTACCCTACAGCGCCAATGTGACTTTAAATGGCAAGCCGCTTCATTTAACGCAGCAGCGCTATTTTATGCTCAACAAGCCCGAAGGGGTGGTCTGCTCGCATGACGATCCGCATTATCCGACTGTTTTTGTTTTGCTTGATGAAATCGGAGCACACAAATTGCATATTGCTGGCAGGCTTGATGCTGATACGACGGGACTTGTTTTACTCACTGATGACGGGCAATGGTCGCACCGCATCACCTCACCCAAACGTAAATGCGCCAAAATTTATGACGTAGAGCTCGCCGATCCCGTCAGCCCCGATACTGCGCAGCAGTTTGCAAACGGCGTGCAGCTGCGCGGAGAAAAACAGCTAACTAAACCTGCAAAACTTGAGATCATCACCCAAAATCAAGTAAGGCTGACCATTTTTGAAGGGAAATATCACCAAGTCAAACGCATGTTTGCCGCAGTAGGCAACAAGGTTGTTAATTTGCATCGCCATGCTATCGGTGAGCTGCAACTTGATCCTGCGTTACAGCTTGGAGAGTATCGCCCTTTGACACAAGCTGAATGTCAGCTTTTTGCAGCCCCGCTTGCCCCTCATGATGTTGATGGGAATAACTAAATAGAGAACAGATATGAGAAACGTACCCTCTCCCCCTGCACCGCACACGCTGACACTGGGGTTAATTTTGCTGCTCGGTGCGATCTCAGCGCTCACTCCCCTTGCTATTGACATGTATCTGCCAGCAATGCCAGATATAGCGCGAGATCTTGCAAGCAGTGCTGGGGACGTGCAAAAGACACTGGCCGCTTATACGGCAGGTTTTGCGATCGGCCAAATTGTTTATGGTCCAATTTCAGACAGTTATGGAAGGCGCCCAGTCCTGCTGTTTGGTACCTGCTTCTTTTTGTGTTTTTCCGTGGCCTGCGCACTTGCGAGCGATATTTCAATACTCACCACCGTGCGCGTTTTACAAGGCTTTAGCGGAGCGGCAGCAGCCGTTGTGACACAGGCATTAGTGCGCGACATGTTCAACAAAGAAGAATATGCGCGCATGATGTCTTTTGTCACCTTGATCATGACCATTGCACCACTTGCAGCGCCCATGCTAGGTGGCTATTTTGCGGTTTGGTTTGGCTGGCGCTCTATATTTTGGTTTCTCACGCTTTTTTCTACCCTAGTGATCATTTGTATTTGGCGCGCAATCCCTGAAACGCTTGCGCAAAATAGGCGAGTGCCGCTGCGAATTGGTTACGTGATACGCAACTGCCTACAAATTTTAAGCAATCGTTCCTCATTAGGATACATGTTGGCGTCAAGCTTTTCTTTTGCCGGCATGTTTTCATTTTTAACCGCAGGCTCTTTTGTTTACATCGATTTTTATGGCGTGAGCACGCAAACCTTTGGTTTTTTCTTTGGCTTGAACATTTTTTGTTTGATCTTGCTCACCTCTTTTAATAGCCGTTTTGTCATGCGCCTTGGCAGCGAAAGAATGCTACAAATAGGGCTTATTATTCAATCACTTGCAGCATTAAGCATGGTGGTAGGACAGCTGCTTGGTCTTGGGCTTTGGGGACTTGTGCCATCAATAATGCTTTTTGTTGGCACGATGGTATTAATTGCTAGCAATGCAACCGCTTGTGTTTTAAGTAAATACCCAGACTTTGCCGGAACCGCTTCGTCTCTTGCCGGCACTCTACGTTTTGGCACAGGCACTGTCGTTGGCGCGCTGCTTTCGCAAGTGCATGCACCGACCCCTTGGGCAATGGTGATATCTATTGCTTCTTGTGGGCTTGTTTCTGCGGGCGCTTACCTCTTATTAGTAAAGAGAAGCGATACATGATAGAAAAATAAATAACAACAGAAAATGATAGTAGCTATTTATCTCATCATTTTCTGTTTCTATCCTCAATGATTAATACCATTAAAAATATTAAAATTAATTTATATTAATACAAGCATTAAACTCATTTGTATGAAATAAAGTTATTATTTTCTCGTTTGCTTTATTGCGCCATTTTTCTCCCAAAGTTCTAACGCTTTATTTCTTATTTCGGTAGGTGCACATAATGCAGGGCTACGAAACGTGTGGCTTACAGCGGGCATTTTAGGGTCAATGATCCCATCGAAATGACTTTCGAAACATTGACCGTTTTGATTATATTTGATAGTTATTTCATGCCGCTCAAATTGCTCTTTTCCATCATCGTGAACGAAGCTGTAACGCCAACTTCCAGACTTTTTACCTTTAGAATAAGAGCCTTGTATTTTGTTTTTAAATTGGTAATAAGAATCATAATGCTTATTATGACCTACGTTATCCTCTATGACTTCAAATAAACCATCTAACTCTTTTTCTCTAACAGAGTAATAACCACTGGCGTTTTTCATCGGTTCGCGAGTTAATTGCAGATCAAGTTGTTTATTTATTTTATGAAAATCTGCATTTTTTAAATGAACTGTTTTTTTTGCCTGCTCATTGATTGATTGTTGGCTACAAGCAGCTAAAAATATTAAAGGCAATAATTTTTTCATAATAAAATCTCTTGATTCCCAATGAGCATATAGAGACCTATATACCAAGATGACATGTCTAAAATCTTATTGCATGCTAATATTTTTTTTTGCTTTGTCTAATTTTTTTATTAACTATTTTTATCTTAATATTATTTCTATTTCATATATAAAATATTTGTTGCAATATTTATAAATATTTTTTGAGCCAATTTTCAATAAAATAATGATAGCAAAACGTTTGCCTCATCATTTATGCGTTTTTTTCTATACCTTTTAACTTAGATGGTTAAAATAGATAGCAATTTTGGCAAAGCGTATTGATGTTAATAAAGGTAAAATATGCTCAAACTCACCAGTGCAGATGTATCATTAGGAACACCTGCTGCAGATAAAACGCAAGCGATCCACGAGCTTGCAAGCGCCCTTCAAGCTAAGGGATTTGTCGATAGCGGGTATCATCAGGCCATGCTTGATAGAGAGCAGCAAGTTACCACCTATTTAGGTAGTGGCATTGCCATTCCGCACGGCACCCTAGCCACCCGCTCGCTTGTGAAAAAGACCGGCGTGCACCTGCTCTATTTTCCACAAGGCGTTAATTGGCAAGACGATAACACCGTTTATTTAGCTATCGGCATTGCGGCTTGCTCAGATGAACATTTAGCGATTTTACAACAGCTTGCAGGGATTTTAGCCACCGATGGCATAGAAGAGCTTTTAAAAAATGCCAACTGTTGTGATGATATTTTGGCCTTGTTTAACAAAGAGCAATTTCTGCCGCTGCTTTTTAATGAACGCTTGATCAGCGCAAAATTCCCTGCAGCGCATTTTTTGCCGCTGCAAGCGCAAGCGATAAGCTTGCTGCATGGCCAAGATGCTATCGATAACCGCATGATGCAAACGTTGCTTGCCAGTGAAGCGGTCCATGTTGGAAAGGGGCTATGGACGGTAAGCGCTGCACAAAACTCAGGGCTAACCGCCATTTCGTTTGTCAGCGCTTTGAACGCTTTTACTTACCAAAGCCGGCCTGTGCGCGGTTTGCTTGTGATTGCCGCAGCCGACGCACAGTATAAGGTGATCTTAAGTAAGATCAGTAAGATGCTGCAAATGAATACGGTTGAGCAGCTGTTTACTGCGCCAGACAGTCACGCTGTTTTTGAGCTTTTACATAGCGATAGCAGCAGCGAAATCAATCAAGAAAATGCGCCATTTAGCGCCGCTACCACAAAACGCTTTGTGATCAAAAACAGACAAGGGCTGCATGCGCGCCCCGGCGCTTTGCTGGTCAGCGTTTGCAAAAAGTTTACCGCGCAACTTACCGTCCGTAACATCAGCACCGAAAGTGACGTGGTCAATGCTAAAAGTTTGATGAAACTTATCACCCTTGGCGTGAAGTGCGGCGATGAACTTGAGTTTTACGCAGAAGGTGACGACGCAGCTCAGGCGCTTACCGCTATCGGCGAAGCCATTAATGACGGACTTGGAGAAGGGATATGAAGCCAATCTTAACCGTCACTTTAAATCCGGCTATCGATCTTACCGGTACACTGGTAACGCTTCATTGCGGCGCGGTAAACCCAATCCCTAGCGCCTCTTTTGCGCCGGGTGGCAAGGGGCTCAATGTGGCTAAAGTCCTTGCCGATCTGGGCGCATCAACCACAGCGACCGGTTTTCTTGGCGCGCAAAACCAAGATCTTTTTAGCGCGTTTTTGCAAAAAAATAACATCACTGACTGCTTTAAGCGCATCAAGGGCGTAACACGCACCAACGTGAAAGTAGTAGAGCAGTCAGGCGTTGTCACGGATCTCAATTTTCCAGGTGCCGCTGTTTCTACGCAAGATATTGCAGCTTTAGAAGAAGAGCTTTTCACGCTGGCTAAACAAAGCGAGTATGTGGTTGTCGCCGGCAGCATGCCGCCAGGCTTTAACGGCGAACTACTGCGCAGCTGGCTGACAAAACTTAAGCAAGCGGGGTGTAAGGTACTTTTTGACAGCAGCCGTGAAGCGCTTGCTGCAGGCTTAAGCGCCGCCCCATGGCTGATCAAACCCAATCATGAAGAGCTATCACAGTGGGCGAATAAAAAGCTAAATACCATCGAAGAAATACAAGAGGTTGCGCAAAAACTTGCCCAAACAGGTATTGAGCATGTGGTGATCTCGCGCGGCGAGCACGGCGTACTTTGGCTGACACAAGGGCGATGGCTGGCCAGCACGCCGCCCCCCATGCAAGTAGTTAGCACCGTAGGAGCGGGCGACAGCTTAGTCGCCGGATTGTGTTTTGGCCTTACGCAAGGTTGGCCTCATGAGCAAACGCTTGCCTTTGCCACAGCCCTTTCAGCACTGGCTGTCACGCAAACTAATGTTGGCGTTGAGAGCATTGAGCAAGTGCACGCACTTGCCGCAACCATACAAATCAAGTTGTGAGAGAATAAAAAATGAAAACTGTCGTTGTTACTGCATGCCCAAGCGGCATTGCTAGCACAATTTTAGCCGCTGATCTGCTAAAAAATGCAGCGCAAGCCCTTGAGTGGCCTGTTGAAATAGAGATGCAATCCTCTTTAACCCAAGCCACTCCCCTCTCTGATGCACAAATTGCCGCAGCGGAGCTTGTGATCTTATTAGGACCTGTCAGCAATGCGCAGCGC
>JBOFXO010000435.1:0-2140 GCA_051654185.1 Vibrionaceae bacterium
ATCAAGCACGTTTAGGTGGTGCGTACCTTCATCATCGCGATAGCCACCGTTATCACCGCGCACAGATTGATCGCCACCCGAGCAAAACGCCAGATCGCCTTGGCCGGTCAAAATGATCACACCCACATTTTCGTCGTAGCGCGCGTCATGCAGCGCATCTATCATTTCGCTGACCGTTTGCGGGCGAAACGCGTTACGCACTTCAGGGCGATTAATGGTGATCTTCGCAATGCCTTCGCTAGACTTGTGATACAAAATGTCGCTAAATTCTTGCGAGCAGTCTTGCCATTCTACCGGTGCATACAACTCTTCTTCGCTAATTCCAACTGTTCTTGCCACTTTTAGCCTCTCTTTAATTACTACCGGCGCAAAGGCGCGCTTTTGGCGCAGCTCTATCGGCTGACATTAATTCAAACGCGACGCAATAAGCACAAGCTCGCGCGCAAAAGCGGCGGGGTTATCTACGTGCGCATTGTGTCCTGCATTGGGGATCATTTGGCAATTGCCGCCAAAATCGTTTGCTATTGATTGAAATTTAAGATCTTTTTCGCCGTAGAGATAGTACAACGACAGCGCGCAGTGGGTCAACGCGCCGCGCAGATCGCTTTGCTTCGCAAGTGAAGTCGCAAGCAGCATTTTTGCCAAAGCGCCACCATCATTGTTAAGGCGTCGCTGGCAATATTGCGCGCGCATAGGCGCAGTTAATGAGGAAAAAACGGATTGTGAGTACCAAGCCGGCAACACCTGCGTCAGTGGCAAAGAGCTAAAACGCTCAGCCCACAGCAGATCACTTTGCCAGCGCTGCGAGCGTTCAGTATCGCTTTGCAGCCCAAAATGACCGCCTTCAACAATCACTGCGCGCAGCCCACCTTTAGGAAAGATAAAATCGTCTAAAAAGCCCTGCGTGAGCAGCAACATAGCAAGGCGTGCGCCAAGCGAATAACCGACTAAATAACACGGCGCGTTAGCGGGCACACATTTTACCAAGGTGCGTGCAATAACAGCGCAAACCTCATTAAAATTATCAGCTTGAATATGCCGGCTGTTGCCATGCCCTGGCAGATCAAGCGCAATAGCGCAAAACTGCGGCAATTTTGCAATAACCGCCTGCCAGTCCTGACTGCATCCTAAAAAACCATGCAAAAAAATAAAGGTCGGCCCGCCCGTTTTGCCGTGCTCGCGGCAAGCTAGCGTTTGTTCAACAACCACTTTTACTAAACTCAGCGGACAAGCTTTCTGGCGTTAACAGCTGCCCATTTTTTAGCACGTTAAATAGCGATTGCATCAGCTGCCCCGCTTCTCCTTGCCGCGTTGCTAGCTCTATCACACAGCTCTCGCCTAAGTACTGTGCTTGCAAGATCTGCGCTTTAGCCTGCTCGAGTGACGCTGGCGCAAAATAAGGCAGTGCAAACTGCGCCGCAGCGTGAGCAAAATTAAGCTTGTGCCCCATGCGATAGAGCGTTTCTTTGCGAGCGGCAGGGACAGGTAAAAGATCAAAAATCCCCCCCCCATCATTATTAATGATCAGCACAATCATAGGCGCACTGTGCCCGCGCAGCAGCGCAAGGCTGTTAAGATCATATAAAGCTGACAGATCGCCAAGCACGCACAAAAGCGGCCCTCGCTCTTGGGCAAAACGGGCGCGTGCAACGCCACTGGCGGTAGCAATTAAACCATCAATGCCAGAGGCGCCACGATTAGCAAACACAGCGCGCGCCGTCATCTGCGCGCACAGATCCAAAAGGCGAACGATCAAGCTGTTACCGATAAAAAGTGACGTGTTTGGCAGCAGCCACTCAGGCAGCGCGCGCGCGATGCTCAGCTCAGAAAAAGGCGCGCTTTTGCACAATCTATCTAACACTGCAAAATAACGCTGACTGGCTTGTCTAAGCTGCGGCGCCCAAACATGCGTTTTGACTTGCGGCAATAAAGCACGCGCCACATCAGCGCAAGGCGCGCAAATGCGCACTGCTTGATGATGCGCAGGATCAAGCTGGGAAAAATAAGGGGCTACCAACCAATAGGCGCCGCGAAACTGCGCTAAAAACTGCGTAAGACGTTTTGAAACCAGCCGTGCGCCAAATTGAATAACGCACTGCGCTGTCAGTAACAGCTTTCGACAATCGTTATCCAGCAGCCA
>JBOFXO010000436.1:0-3480 GCA_051654185.1 Vibrionaceae bacterium
CGTTCAACCACATAAACGAAAGACGCTGATAAAAACACGGTGAGCGCGCTCATTAGGCCAATCATTCTAAGCGTTTTTTTACGTAAAATAGAACGCGTGTGGCGCCAAGCGCGAGGCAAAACGAAAAGTAGCCTAAAAAAGCGCAGCGGCCTGATGAAAGGCAAAGCCACAATTAAAACATCTGGCCAATTTTTTTTCACATATTTGATTTTATTAGGCGTGAGGCTCAGGCGCAGCAGAAATTCGGTCGCAAAAAGCCCCCATAACAGCCAAAGCAGATCATCAAGCACCCCTTCTTGATAGGGCGTAAAAATTATGATGTTGGGCAATAAGGCTGCAACAATGTAGAGTAAAGAAATAAAGAGCATGGGGGTTTCTGTTGCATTTTCAATTTGTTCAACCCATTTGCTGCGATTAGCATTAGAAAAGCGATCGTATTTCATAGGGAAGCTCTCTATTGTTTATGCCTAGCTTAAACCAAAAGCATTTTTGAAACGCACTTGGCTGATCACAATTGCGGGCTTTTTACAGCCCACTTATATTTTCGCTGAGCAAAATACAGACAAAAAGCCTTTCAAGCAATGGGCCAGCCACCAAGTTGTTGCCAGCGATTGACGATGCAGCAAAAAAGCTCTGCAGTCTTTTGCGTATCATACAGGGCGCTGTGTGCTTGTTTATTATCAAACTCAATACCTGCTGCCTCACACGCTTTTGCTAGCACAGTTTGACCAAAAGCAAGCCCGCTTAATGTCGTGGTATCAAAAGAGGCAAAGGGGTGGAAGGGATTGCGTTTTAATGCGCTGCGCTGGGCAGCTTGCATCATAAAACCATGATCAAAATGGGCATTGTGGGCAACAATGATGGCGCGATGACAGTTAGCTGCTTTTAGCTCTTTGCGCACTAAAGAAAAAATGGATCTCAGTGCTTCTCCTTCGTCGATTGCGCCGCGCAATGGACTGAAAGGATCGGGCATTTTAATAAAATCGAGCGCAGCTTGCTCAATGTTTGCTCCTGCAAAAGGGGCAACATGAAAAAAAAGCTCTTTGTCTTGATGGAGTACGCCTGCTGCGTCCATTTTGAGAGTAATTGCACAAATTTCTAATAATGCGTCAGTTTTTGCATTAAATCCTGCAGTCTCTACGTCGATAACAACAGGAAGATAGCCGCGAAAACGGGCACTTAATTTGTGATGATCGGCATTATCGCTCATAGTTAATAGCTGTAATAAAAAAAAGTATTATGGCAGATGCAACCCCTTAGCAAAACTAGCTATTACATAAGAAAGCGATCAAAAAGGGGTGGGTTTAGTGGATTGATGAGGTGGCAATGAAATTTTCATGGATAGGACTATTGGTTGGGTTTTGTTTGTTGCCAAATGCGCACGCTGATCGTCATTATCAAGCATCACCCGCGATGTCAAAGTGGGATCTGACGATTAATAACCCCGTAGAATGCCAGTTGTCTCATCGGATCGCCAATTTTGGCCAAGCGGAATTTAGCGCGCGCGCCAGTAAAAAAATCAATCTGGATTTTTACCTAAAGATGGATCAGCCAATGGGCTCGATTGAAAATGTAGCGCTGGTGTCGATGCCTGCGCCATGGATGCCTGGCGAGCCTGCGAGCATTATCGATCGTTTAATGTTTTTTAAGCAGTTTGATGGTTATGTGTCAGGTCAAGTGGCTTGGAAAATGTTAAGCGAATTAGAAAGTGGCCGTATTCCGACATTTAATTTTGTGCGCTGGCAAAATATTGGCGAGCGGGTCAATGTCGGCTTGTCTGCAATTGCTTTTCAAAAGGCTTATCAAGAGTTTAATCAGTGTTTAACGCAGCTGTTTCCCTATTCATTTGAAGATATTGCTTTTTCTGTTTTGCAGTATGAGGGTGAGAGTCAAGAGCTTACCTATGCGTCTAAAGTAAAACTTGAGCAGATCGTGCAATTTGTCCGTTACAGTAAAGATCTTGATTTAGTTTTGCTTTCTACTTATACCGATGCGCGTGGTGAAAAAGAGCAAAATCAGCTGCTCTCTGAGCAGCGAGCGGAAAAATTGCAGCAATATTTGGTGGAGCACGGTATTGTCAAAGAGCGTATTGTGGCAGAGGCTTTTGGCGCAAAACGTCCGATTGCGGTCAATGACACGCAAACAGGGCGTAAGTTAAATCGTCGTGTAGTAATTTCGCTTGGACGCGCGATGTTTTAATGTGTTGCATGGCGGCCGATTTCGTAACGTAAAAAAGAAACCGGCCGCTTGAGGCGTTATTTGCTAAGCGTCAGTTCGCTTTTAGGATCTAACGGATTGGTCAAATCATAAAGTGAATACTGGCGATTTAGTTTTTGACCACCATCGCGGGTGAGCGGAACCCAAGAGACCACCGCACGGCTTGTTGTTGGTTTAATGGTGAAGGTATCAAATGGGATAGAGAGATATATCCCCTTGTTAAAGCTGCCTTCGCCAAATTCATCAGCAGAAAGGTTGGTTTTTGTTGCAAAAAATCCTGCAATCACCCCTGAATCAAATTGTTTTGAAACATCAAGCGTGACGCCCATATCTTCTGCTAAATAACGGCCAGCGCTAGCTTTAATGTTGATACCATCAAGCCATGCCCAATTAGGACGATAGTAGGCGGTTAGGTGGCCGGTAACGCCTCCCGTTTGCACAAGAAAACTGCGGCCGCTGCTAGGATCAAATTGGACACGCTCTTTATAAAGGCCAAAAGGTGCATCAGGATCGCGCTGAATAACGTAGTTGGTATCGATACCAATCGCCCAGTTGCTATTTTGCCGGCGATATAAAATTTCGGCGCCGCCGCCAGCAAACATGCTTTCTAAATATCCAACATACCCTTGTGCATAGATATTATCACTGAGTTTATCGATAGCCGTTAGCTGCAAATTATTTAAAGCTAAGCGTGTGTCAGAAACATATTTACGTACTAATGTTCTAACGCGAATTAAATTGGTTCCATCCGGTGGAACTTCATATAAAAACTTATCGTAATTATCGAATAAATTTAAATAAGCACTGCCACTTAATATAAAGTTATTTGTGATTTTATAATCCGCTGCGCCCGTTATACCGACATTAAATAAATAAAAAGATTCAGAGCCACCGATGGATTGCTGTAATGTCGGCGATACCCCATATGAAAGGAGTTTATTATTTTCTGGGTCAAGGAGCGGCTTGCCAGAAATATATTTTTTAGGTGTAACCGTTTCATGAGTAATAGCGTCAGCGAGTTTTTCATTTACAATATTTTGCTCAGAAAGTGCTTTATATTTTTCTGTGTCGATACTGGTCTGAGTTAATGCAAAATTACCACTCTGTTCGATGATTTTTATTTTCTTTGCTGTGGCTCCGCTATTTATCACTTGAGCTGCGGCGCGATCATAGGCGATATTTCGATCTCGGTAGTTATTTTGGCTGGCTACAAGTGTGATTTCTTGATCTGAGGCGTAAATTTGCGAAGCCTTATACCCTGCG
>JBOFXO010000437.1:0-1900 GCA_051654185.1 Vibrionaceae bacterium
TGGTTAATGCTGGTTTCAGCCTGAAATCACAGCATATCCCGGATTGGGCAATATTGAGTTTGTTTGCAAGCTAAAGTTTGAATAAGCGGAAAGGATCTACTTAAAAGTAATTGCGTTTAGAAAGTAACTGCGTTTAGAAAATAACAATGTTTATGTTCGATTGTTTTCTCTAGGGGAAAGCGGGTTTAAATTATCTGTTGAATACAGTCTATTGAATACAGAATGTGTGCGTATAAAAATAAATGTAAAAAGTTTTGCGTTAAGTTTGTTTGTGCAACTAGAGATGGTATAAAAAGGGAGTCAAATGCTCCCTTTTTAAATTTATGGCTGAAAACTTAACGTTCGATGAGTGGCGCAGAGCGGTAGCTCCACATGCCGTAGGTGCGTAAGGCGTCGCGGTAAATACCGAGCAGTTCACTCGCACTTGGGGTGGCAAGCTCTTCAAGAGGCTTGTCGGGGTAACTGACGCTGGTCACTTGGATATTCGCAGGGCCAACTTGAGCGCAGGCGATTTCTAGCAGTGTTTGCCCGCGGCGCACATGGCTTGCAGAGCTGACTAATACCGCATGGTCAATTTTGTGGCGTGCAAGAGCGTAGGCGCTGTAAAGGGCGTTCTCTACTGTGCTAATGGCGTAGTTTTCCTCAATCAAGCGGCTGCGCTCGATGCCATTTTGCACTAGCCAGTCTGCCATTAGCTTGCCTTCGGTTTGGCGATTTTGTGGTACGCCGCCAGTCAAAATGATCAGCGCTTGTGGGTCTGCTTTAGCAAGCTCTAAAGTGGTTTGCAATCTGCCAAGCAATATTTTATCCATGCTGCCATCGGGATTAAGCGCATAACCTAAAGTGACGATAGCGCGTTTTCCTTCTTTGGCTATTTTGACTTGCTCTTCGGTCAATTTTGTTTGCAGCGGTGTGGAGAGTACGCGCTGTACGCGAGTGATAATTTTTTCTAGATCAGCGGCGCGTCCCGCATGGCGCTCTGCTACTTTCACAAAATTGCTGCGAAATTTTTCTTCATTGCCTTTTACCATCTGCCAAATGGTCAGATAGCTGCTGATATCTATGTCATCGGGAGCTGCAATTTGTGCTTGCTCAAATAAAGCAATGGCGCGGTCAAGGTTACCATTGTAGATCTGCGCATTTGCCGCTGAGATGAGCAGATCTGTGCGGTAAGGCTCAAGCTTATAGGCTGCTAACAGCCGCTCAGTCACAAGCTCCATATTACTTGGCATCTTAGCGGTAAAACCCGCGTGGGAAATTTTGGCTGGTGATTTGTAGATCTGCAGTGCCTCGTTTAGCAGCATATCTACTGCCTGACGTTTGCTGACGAGATCATTAAGGTTGTGCTCTGTCTGCAGCGAGCTTTCGCTTGCTTGTAAAGTGAAAGAAGAAAAAGCCAGCAGGCCGCTAAGACTTAGAGCTAAAAGGGTCTGTTTCATCAAAGTACCTTTACTCGACTAAAAAATAGGTGTGCGACACAGTGAAAACCGCGCGCAGCAAGTGGGACAATTACAATCTAAGCAGTGTAACGATAATCGAGCTAATAAACTATGACTTGCCAAGCATTAATCAACTGTTTGTATAAGTCGCGACCAACTGGATAAATTTTTAGTTGCCAGCTTTCATCAGCAGCGTGGTTAAGCGCAAACTGCACGCAGCGTATTAATAATAAATTGGGGTTAAATCTTTTGTGACGAATGAGGTTTTGCTTCTTTAAATGAACGATGAGAAATTTGACGAGCCTAAGCCATCTATAGCGATAAATAAATGTGAAGTGCTTGTGTGATACAGCAGGTTTTTCACGCGCAAAATCTTCTTGAAGCGCTGGTTTTACTAGGGTTGTGCGCGAATATAAGGTTTGATTTCAGCCTGAAATCATAGCAGATTGATAGCGCGGAAT
>JBOFXO010000438.1:0-1194 GCA_051654185.1 Vibrionaceae bacterium
GCAGGCGCGCTGATCTACGTTGGCGTTTTGATGTGCTCTGAGCTTACGCGTGTCAAATGGGATGATTTAAGCGAGGCAGTCCCCGCCTTTATCACAGCAGTAATGACACCCTTTACTTTTTCTATCACTGAAGGGATCGCCATGGGCTTTATCTCTTACTGCGCGATGAAAGCCGGCACGGGACGCTGGCGCGAACTCAATCCGTGTGTTGTGATTGTGGCGTTACTCTTTATTTTGAAATACTACTTTGTCGATCACAGCTAGTCTTATCTAGCGTTTAGCATGGCCTCAAGGAATGAGGCTTTTGCTCCAATCATGCCAAATTCCCCCCTTGCATTGCGATTTAACCAGCCCGTTTTTTCCCAACCTTAAGAAAAATCAAGCAATTTTTGCGCATAAAAAAGCCATTCCCCATTACAAACACATCCATCTTCTAAACTTGTGATCAGACATTTCTAATTACTTACCTCAGATCTTTAGTCTAGGTAACTACTTGGCGAGAAAATCATATGACCATTCGTCCGACAGGTTCAAATCCCGTCACCGCAGCTGGCGCGCCTGATGGCGGAGACAAAAACACAAAAAAAATGGGGATCAGCTCAGTTTCAAGCTCAAATGAAATGCCACAAACGAGCGAAGCTGCCGCCCAAGCTGCAAGCAAAGACGGCTCAGCTGACGCAAGCACTTCCTCTTCGTCTGGTTCGCCAAAACCACTCTCCAAAAAGCAGCAGCTAGATATTTTTCTTAGCAGACCAGAAGTGCAAAAATACTTTGGCGGCGCAGCCACCCCCAGCACGTCCTCTCAGCAAGGTCCATCAAAACAGGCTATAGATGCTCTGCTTCAAAAACTCAATCCGGAGGTGTTCTCGACCATGGCTCGTGCAATTGCAACAGAGCCAAAGGGAACGCAAAGCGCGCCCGCCTCTCCGACATCTTCGCCAAGAGGCTCAATATCAGAACCGCAATCGCCAAGATCACGCTCTGCGCCGCCAAGCCCTAGACCATCACAAAAAAGGCAAGCGCCGCCAAGGCCTCCGCTACCTGCTGGCCAGCAAAATACAGCAGCGCAAGCTAAAAAAGCAGCGCCACCGCGCCCACCGCAGCCTGCGAGTTCACCAAGTACTCCGCCACCTGCAACACCGGCTGCGCAAGCACCCACTGCGCCATCACAACCATTGACGCCTAAAAGGCCAC
>JBOFXO010000439.1:0-15203 GCA_051654185.1 Vibrionaceae bacterium
CCACGGCAACAAGCTTGGAGCGACTGGGCCATTTTTCTACAAATTGGTTGCGCCGCTTATCAAAGTTATGGGCAGCGCCGCCGATGGCCTACTTAAACAGCAAGAGCTTGTGGAAAAAGTGCTGCGTATCGAAGAGGAAAATTTTGTGCGCACGCTTGAGCGCGGCATGAATTTACTTAACGAGGCGCTTGATAATACGCAAGATCAACAGCTTGATGGCAAAATTGTTTTTAAACTTTACGACACTTACGGATTACCTGCCGATCTTACCAATGACGTTGCGCGTGAGCGTGGCTTTAGCATTGATCAAGACGGGTTTGATCAGGCAATGCTTGAGCAGCGCGAGCGTGCACGTGCGGCGGGGCAATTTGGCGTCGATTACAACAATAAATTGACTATTACCGGTACTACGAGCTTTACGGGTTACGACTCTTTGCGACAATTAAGCAAAATTTGCCAGCTGTTTGTTGATGGACAAGCGGTCGATGAGCTTGCTTGCGCTGATGCTGCGCAGATCGTGCTTGATGAAACCCCATTTTATGCAGAATCTGGCGGTCAATGCGGGGATTCGGGGATTTTGCAGACGCAAAATGCCACTTTTTTGGTTGAAAACACGCAAAAAGTGGGCAGTGCTGTGGTGCACTACGGTAAACTGCTGCGCGGCAACTTAAAGCTTAGTGAGCAGGTTGAGGCGCAAGTTGACAGTGCGCGCCGCGCGGCTATTGCTCTTAACCACTCAGCTACGCATTTATTGCACGCTGCGCTTCGGCAAATACTGGGCGAGCATGTGCAGCAAAAAGGCTCGCAGGTGAATGCAGAAGGCCTACGTTTTGACTTTTCTCATTTAGAAGCGGTTACAAGCTGTCAGCTGCAAGAGATTGAAGCGCTAGTGAATGCGCAGATCCGCAGCAACCATGTTATTGCAACTGAGCTGATGGACATTGAAGCTGCGAAAGCGAAAGGCGCGATGGCGCTGTTTGGTGAAAAATACGATGCGACGGTCCGTGTGCTGTCTATGGGTGATTTTTCTACCGAGCTTTGCGGCGGCACGCATGCAAGCCGCACAGGTGATCTGGGGCTGTTTAAAATCCTTTCTGAAGGGGCAATTGCTGCCGGTGTGCGCCGTATTGAGGCTGTGACAGGTGAGAAAGCGTTAGCGCAGTTTTACAGTCAACAAGATGATTTTTCAAAAAAAATCGGCGAATCTCAGCTAAAAGTCAAGTCGCTTGAAAAAGAGCTGGCACAGCTAAAAGATAAGCTTGCAGCTGCGCAGGCGCTAGAGCTTGTTAGCAAAGCTAAGCTGTACAACGGTAAAAAAGTCCTTATCCATCAATTGGCTAGTGCAGATCCTAAGCTGCTACGTACCATGACTGAAGAAATTCGCAATCAGCTTGGCTCCGGCGTGGTCTTTTTATCATACGTTGAGCAAGAAAAGGTGAGCTTAATTGCCGGTGTCACTCGCGATTTATGCGGTGAGATCAAGGCGAACGAGCTTGTGAATTTGGTCGCTCAGCCTCTTGGTGGCAAGGGCGGTGGTCGCGCGGATCTTGCGCAAGCGGGCGCAAGTAACCTGCAAGAGTTGCAAAGTGCGCTGGCGCAGATCGGGCCTTGGCTTGAGCAGCGTCTATGATATTTTGCAAAAAGCCCACTTTGTGGGCTTTTATTCTTTAGAAAGGCGAAAAAATGCAAAAAGGATAAAATTTGGTTTGGCATTTTGGGCTATTCGCATTAACTTATTACAGTTCACAAAGAAGCAAGTGAAATCTTGCTAAAACGTTTGTCTCGTAGTGATGGAAATGTTCAGCATGTCTCTTGCCGGTTATTTCTCAAAAAGTGAGTGAAAGCAGAAATAGCGCAGGTTGATATGGGCACTTGGGTATTTTGTATTTATTGTTGATCACAGTGTTTATTTCTGCTCACAGTAGTCACAATCTCTGGATTTATGAGGTGATAGTGCGTGCTGCGGTTGTAGTGAGAGCTAACAATGGATCATAGTAATCATGTTAGCTGAATTTGGCTCTTGTGCTGTTTTCGCAATGGATGTGAAATATATATGCTAAAAATTCATTCCAGTGTTTGAGCTGCTGTGTTTACTTTATACAGTTAGAACCAAAATTAATGAAAAATTTGTAAACGCTCAAGGAGTAGAAGTATGTTAATTTTGACTCGTCGCGTAGGTGAGACGTTGATGATTGGAGACGAGGTGACGGTAACTGTACTTGGAGTTAAGGGAAATCAAGTACGGATTGGGGTAAATGCGCCAAAAAATGTATCAGTACATCGTGAAGAGATCTACATGCGCATTCAGGCTGAAAAAGGTGTTGTTCCTACAACAGACAATGTGGAAAACGACTACTGAGCTTGTTTGGCTTTCAGTAAAAAAAGGCCGAATTATTCGGCCTTTTTTGATCATGAAGTTTGACCATTTTAATAAAAATGGCGCAAATTTAGGCGTGATGGTTGTAAAACAGCCAAAAAAATGCGAAAAGGGACTTTCGCCTATTAAAGTGTTTGACTTAGTTGCTGCTAAGGTAATATTATTGCTGCGAAATTTGCGGTGAGGTGGCCGAGAGGCTGAAGGCGCTCCCCTGCTAAGGGAGTATACGGTTTATAGCCGTATCGAGGGTTCGAATCCCTCCTTCACCGCCATGCTTTACAATACGCACCCGTAGCTCAGCTGGATAGAGTACCTGGCTACGAACCAGGCGGTCAGAGGTTCGAATCCTCTCGGGTGCGCCATTTCTCTTAAGTGTCCTTATATTTTATTAAAAACTTATCTTCAACATCTGCTTAAAAAAATCACACGTTACAAAGTGTTATGCATTGCGCATTATTCAAAAAATCGCTATAGAAAAAAATAATATTGCGTTGCCTGCTATTGAATTTATTTTTTTACACCGTAATAAAATTTATTTTTACCTTGTTATTTACTTAACAATTATAAAACTGCTAAATGAGGATGTGATTGCATCCACAAAAACGCCGCGTTATCCCTGATACTAAACTTGTTTTTTTGATATAGTCGATAAATAGCACATTAATTAATATAAATAATGTTTAGCTTATTAATTACACTTTAATAAATTATTTAATCAAAGTGTATGGGTAAATATAAATTGATGCCCAAGCATTAATAATAAACATAATTAAATTTTATAATGAAATATTTTGATCTGAAAATGCAATGACTATTCAATAACAAGGAGCGACAATGATCTTTGATGAATTAAATATAGATACTCTGGCTAAAGAAGAAAATACTGCGATGGATCTTGAAGAGCAAGTAATGGAAATCATTATTAACTCTGGCGAAGCTCGTAGCTGCGCTTATAGAGCATTAGCATTAGCGAAGAAGGGTGATTTTGCTCAGGCCGAAATGAAGATGGAAGAGTCTCGTACTGCGGCAAATGCGGCGCATTTAGTGCAAACAAAGTTGATCGAGGCTGATATGGGCGAAGGCAAAACGCCGATGACATTGATCATGGTGCATGCGCAAGATCACCTGATGACTTCAATGTTAGCCAGAGAATTGGTAAAGGAGATCATTGAATTGCATAAAAAATTAGCAGGCGTTGGCTGCTAGCTGTTTTACTTAGGCTTTGCTGCGCGTGAACGTGTGAAATAGCTTTGTATCAGGGTAAAACTTTTGGTAATTTTTTAAAAAAATAGCCTTCCTTATTAAGGCTATTTGTATTTCTTAGTTGAACATTATTATTTTAAATTGGCTAAATATTGTTTATGAACTTTGACCACTATTTTTTCAAGCGGCTGTGGCTTGTCAAAAGTAATGGTAGGTCTGTGCCAAGTTCCAGGATAAATAACAGCAAATTGCCCCGCAGTTAAAGTGACAAATTGTTCATCGGCTAAATGGTCAATAAGCTCATAATCGTTATTAAATGGGGCATGCGTTAAAAAATGGGGATCGGCTGCGTCAATTTGGTAACCAATATTTTCTTTACCCGCAAGCACTAAATGAATATCGAGATAGTCGCGGTGAACTTCAGGTTTGCTATCAATTAAAGTACGTGTGCTTGTGCTCGCGCGACTAAAAAAAATATCTCGCTCCTTAATTAAATGCTCACCTGTCGCGGCATTCATTAAATCTATTTGTAGCACTGATCTTAAAATTGTTTCTAAATGTCCTAAATTAGCTAATTGTTTAATATCAGAAATTATCATTTTGTGATCCCTTATTTTTATCTTTTTGCATACTATATTTTTTCTAAAAGTAAACAATATGTTGTGTTGTTTTCTGCTTTGATTTGCGAGGGGTTAACGCATAAAACTTATGTAAGGCGTGGCCTTCTATGGCTTAAACGCATTAGCTTACTTTAAATTTTGCAGCATAGAGCTTACCGGTTTTTAAGCAAGGCTGTCTTCGCTCTTTTTAAACAGATATGCAGCTAATTTCTTCTATTTTCAGCATCCACGCTAGGTTGTTTCTCGCCCTTTTTGTTAAGCTGCATTTTTTTACTTTTGTTTGATTTTTATGATGGGAATTCTTTCGTTTTTACGGGCGTTAGCAATCCTTTTTGCTTGTTTGTGGGCGGCAAAAGGGGTGTGTGCGCTATTGCCGTTTGCCTTTCCGCCGGCGTTAGTTGGGATGCTGCTGTTATTTATGGCATTGAATTTTAAATTAATTGCGATTGAATGGATTGAGGATGGCGTAAACTACCTTTTGCGGCATATGGGGGTCTTGTTTATTCCTGCGGCTGTTGGGGTAATGGCTTGGATTGCTCCTCTTTATCAATCCATTAGCGTGGTAATTTTGTGCATTGCCGTGGGGATCGTGGCGATTTTACTTAGCGTAGGGTGGTTATTTCAATGGCTAACACGATAACTTTTTGGCTGGCGCTGCCTATCACTCTTGCCCTGTATGCTTTAGTGCGCTATTTGTACCAAAAATGTCGCTGGCCGATCATCAATCCGGTATTGCTGCCAACGCTTATCATCATTGGTGGGCTGCTTTATTTTGAGCTGCCGCTTGAGCAGTATCAAAAAGGTAACGCATGGCTCAACGCGTTTTTAGAGCCAGCAGTTGTGGCGTTAGCGCTGCCGCTGTATTGGCAAAAATCGCAGATCCGCGCCTTTATTAAACCCATTACCATCTGTTTAGCGATGGCGGTTGCTATCTCGATAGGCAGTGCTTGGCTACTTGGTATGCTGTTTGATACGCCTAAAACGCTGCAACTTGCGCTTGCGACTCGCTCTATCACTACGCCGCTCGCGATGAGTGTGAACCAAGCTTGCGGTGGAGTTGCAGAAATCGCCGCAGCGATTGTGGTCGCAGTTGGGATCACGGGCGCGCTTGTTGGCTACCCCATTTTAAAATTGATTGGCGTGCATTCGCCCTATGCGCAAGGTTTAGCGATGGGAGCGAGTGCGCATGCAATAGGCACAGCCGTGTCTGCTGAGCAAGGCGCCATTCAAGGCGCATTTGCTTCGCTTGCCATGATTTTGTGTGCGGTGCTAACCGCTGTGCTAATGCCTCTTTTGCTGGCGATTTATTCTTACGCGGCCACTTTTGTATGAAAAGCACGCCGTTTTTTTGTGATAAAAGATTGTAAAAATTACGCCTTTAAAAATAAAAAAGAGCCTAAACGGCTCTTTTTTTGCTCAGCTCATCATAACTTATTGCAGCGGCTCAAAAAATCTTTCATCGGGTTTAAAATCACCGCGCAGCGCCTTCACTTTCCCTAAACTGTCAAAATCAACGATCAGCGATTTTTGCTTAGGCTTTTTGTGTCCCGATTGCTGGCGTTGAATAAAGTACCATGTATCGGGATAGCCTGCTTCAATAAGCATTGGCGTTCCTAGTAAATATTGTACTTGCTCCTTGCTCATGCCAAATCGCAGCTGTTTTACTGCCGCTTTCTCAACATAATTGCCTTGATTAATATCGATGCGGTAGACAAGTTTATTAGCCAAAGAGCAGCCTGTCATAGCGGCAAATAAAAAGAGTGTGATGGCAATTTTTTTCCAGATCATGGTGGCTTCGTGTCAGTTTTTTAAGTTGTGATAATAAACAAGCCGTGATCATAAGTAAAAGGTTTGCATTTAAATTGCGTAATTAGTTTGGAGTCGCGCGCTTTTATGGATCATGACAATTTATTTGCCCAGCCTAATTTTGTCCGCAAGGTTGTGTAATAGTTGTAATTTTTGGGATGAATGAGTTTAAGCTGCTGCTTGCTGCGCGAAATGGTGATCTCATCACCTGGATTGATGGGCAGCGTTAATTGACTGTCGCAGCTTACGCTAAGCGCATGCTCATTTTGTGGTGAAACTAAAATTTTAAGCTGTTTTTTCGAATCGACCACTAACGGCCGGCTTGAAAGGGTGTGGGCAAACATCGGGACGAGTGCTATCGCATCTAAACTTGGCGATAAAATGGGGCCACCACCGGATAAACTGTAGGCGGTTGAGCCTGTTGGTGTGGCGATAATAAGACCGTCTGAGCGCTGTGAGAAGGCAAAATCGTTGTCGATATACAGTTCAAATTCAAGCATTTGCGCCACTTGCGAGGCGTGCAGTACCACCTCGTTAAGTGCCACGCTGCGGCTTTTAAACTCGCCAAGGCTTGTGACTTCCGCTTCGAGTAAAAAGCGCGGATCATCGATAAAATTACCGCTGAGCACGTCAGTGAGTGCGCTTGTGTATTTGTCGGGATCAAGGTCGGTTAAAAAGCCTAAATTGCCACGGTTAACGCCAATGACATAAATATCAAATCGCGCCAGTACTCGCGCAGCGCTCAGCATATTACCATCTCCGCCAATCACGATGGCAAGATCGGCTTGCTCGCCCATATTGAGCAGATCGCAAAAAACATTGTTTGGTAAATCGACGTGATTTTTTAATCGCACATCGACAAGCACCTTGCGGCCTTGTGCTGTGAGCCATTCGTATAAGTTTTTGTGAGTCGCTAAAGCGTTGTGGTTACGCGGTAGACCAAGCAGTCCAATGGTTTGAAAGTGGCTCGACATGTGATTTCCTACTCAATTTAGACGCAAGTGCAGCTGAGAATGGCTGAGACTTTATTAGCATAGCCTGTATTAAAATGGTGCTAAAGTGGCAAGCGTTAGTCTTTTTTATTGTTTGTGGTTCATTTTGGATGAATTTCTTTGGCCATTTGCCTTGAAAGTACCAGCTTGATCCCCATAATAGCACCATCAAAGCAGCGACGACTGCGGCCCGCGATGGAATTGTCAATATATCAACAGGCTGCACTATTGAACACTGCATTTATTGTCTATTGTGCCGGAGTATCTATGACTACTGATAAGCTCAAATTTTCCCATTCGCAAGATAACGCCACTCAGCCAGAGGTTGAACAAGAGTTAACTGCCGCGCCAACCGCGCAGCCTGAGCCTGAATGTGTGGCTGATGCACAAGATGAGGTAAACGCAGAGCAGCCGTTGTCTGTAGAGCAAGATCTGCTTGCCAAAATTGCCACCTTAGAAGAAGCCTTAGCGCGCAGTGAAGCGCAGATCCGCGAGCAGCAAGACAGCGTGCTGCGTGCGCGTGCTGACGTTGATAATATGCGTCGCCGCTCTGAGCAAGAGGTGGATAAAGCGCGTAAATTTGCGCTAGAGCGTTTTGCGGGCGAGCTTTTGCCGGTAATTGATAACTTAGAGCGCGCGCTTGAAGTTGGCGATCTGCAAAATGAAGCGCTTAAGCCTATGCAAGAAGGCGTTGCGCTGACGCTAAAAACCATGCTGAGCGTGGTGCAAAAATTTGGCCTAAAAGTTATCGACCCGCATGGTGAGCCCTTTAATCCTGACTGGCATCAGG
Source organism: Vibrionaceae bacterium (assembly GCA_051654185.1). Classification (GTDB taxonomy): domain Bacteria; phylum Pseudomonadota; class Gammaproteobacteria; order Enterobacterales; family Vibrionaceae; genus Enterovibrio. Next base: position 7,789 of record JBOFXO010000439.1, read on the forward strand.
CGATGTCTATCCAAGAAAGTGCTGAACATGCCCCAAACACGGTGATGCTGGTGATGCAAAAAGGCTACGAGCTGAATGGTCGCGTGCTGCGCCCTGCGATGGTGATGGTTTCTAAAGCATCTAGCGCTTCAGTGAATGTCAGCGTATGAGCGCTAATTAAAAGAATATTTGGCTTTAAGTGAAAAAATTGTAAATCGCGCACTTGAAGCTCGCTAAATTTATCCCCATATATGGGGGAGTTGACTTATAACAGAATAATTTGTGGAGAAAGCCAAATGGGCAAGATCATTGGTATTGATTTGGGTACGACTAACTCGTGTGTGGCTGTATTAGACGGCGGCAAAGCGCGCGTTATTGAAAACATGGAAGGCGATCGTACTACGCCATCTATCATTGCTTACACCCAAGATGGCGAAACGTTAGTTGGGATCCCAGCTAAACGTCAAGCTGTGACAAACCCTGAAAATACTTTGTTTGCTATCAAGCGTTTGATTGGTCGCCGTTTTGAAGATGAAGAAGTGCAGCGTGATATTGAAATCATGCCGTACAAAATCGTGAAAGCAGATAATGGCGATGCATGGGTTGAGGTGAATGGCCAAAAAATGGCAGCGCCACAGATCTCTGCAGAAGTATTGAAAAAAATGAAAAAAACTGCCGAAGACTTTTTAGGTGAAGCGGTAACAGCGGCTGTTATTACTGTACCTGCCTACTTTAACGACGCGCAGCGCCAAGCGACAAAAGATGCTGGCCGTATCGCAGGTCTTGAAGTTAAGCGTATCATCAACGAGCCAACAGCGGCAGCGCTTGCGTACGGCCTTGATAAAGAAGGCGGCGATCGCACTATCGCGGTATACGACCTAGGCGGCGGTACTTTTGATATTTCAATCATTGAAATTGATGATGTAGAAGGCGAAAAAACTTTTGAAGTGTTAGCGACTAACGGTGACACTCACCTTGGTGGTGAAGACTTTGACAACCGCTTGATCAATTACTTAGCTGATGAGTTTAAAAAAGATCAAGGTCTTGATCTGCGTAAAGACCCACTGGCGATGCAACGCCTTAAAGAAGCGGCTGAAAAAGCAAAAATCGAGCTTTCTTCTGCGCAGCAAACTGATGTGAATCTGCCATACATTACTGCAGATGCGTCAGGTCCTAAGCACATGAATATCAAGGTTACGCGCGCGAAACTTGAAGCGCTGGTTGAAGATCTGGTGCAGCGTTCACTTGAGCCACTGAAAGTTGCATTAAAAGATGCTAACTTGTCAGTCAGCGACATTAATGACGTGATCTTGGTTGGCGGTCAAACGCGCATGCCAATGGTACAAAAGAAAGTTGCAGAGTTTTTTGGCAAAGAAGCGCGTAAAGACGTTAACCCTGACGAAGCTGTTGCTGTGGGTGCGGCGGTACAAGGTGGGGTGCTTGCTGGTGACGTTACCGACGTATTGCTTCTTGACGTCACTCCGCTGTCTTTGGGTATTGAGACCATGGGCGGTGTGATGACTAAACTTATCGAGAAAAACACCACCATCCCAACGAAAGCAAGCCAAACCTTCTCAACTGCAGAAGATAACCAAAGCGCTGTGACCATTCACGTGCTACAAGGTGAGCGTAAGCAAGCGCATTTCAACAAATCGCTTGGCCAGTTTAATTTAGAAGGGATCAACCCTGCGCCTCGCGGCATGCCACAAATCGAAGTTATTTTCGATTTGGACGCGGATGGTATTTTGAATGTTTCTGCTAAAGATAAAAATACCGGTAAAGAGCAAAAAATCACCATTCAAGCGTCTGGCGGCTTGAGCGATGCTGAAATTGAAAAAATGGTGCAAGAAGCTGAAGCTAACAAAGAAGCGGACAAGCACTTTGAAGCCTTGATTGCTGCGCGTAACCAAGCTGATCAGCTTGTGCACGGTACACGTAAGCAGCTTGCTGAAGCGGGTGATGCTTTAACTTCTGATCAAAAACGTGAAATTGAAAACGTACTCAAAGAGTTAGAAGAGAAAAGCAAAGGCGAAGACAAAGAAGCAATTGAAGCAAAAATTCAAGAGCTGATCGCTGTTTCTAAGCCGTTGATGGAGCTTATCTCTAAGCAACATCAAGCAGGCGGTGAGAAAGCTGGGCAACACGCGCACGATGACAACGTTGTCGACGCTGAGTTTGAAGAAGTTAAAGATCCTAAAAAATAATCTTTAGCCATCACGTGGTCTTAATGGCAATGTGATGGCAGAGGTATGAAAGGGGACGTCTGCTTTCTGCTGTGCAGATAGATCATTGTGAGCGCGGGCGTAGGGGAGGCTTCCTTCGCCCGCTATTTTTATGATCAGGCATGCTGTGCTTATTAAACCAGTGTTGAGTCGAATATGTCAAAACGTGATTTTTATGAAGTACTTGGCGTAAGCCGTAATGCAGATGATCGCGAAATAAAAAAGGCTTATAAACGCCTTGCCATGAAATATCACCCCGATCGTAATTTGGGCGATGATACGGCTGCCGAAAAGTTTAAAGAGATCAAGCTTGCTTATGAAGTGCTGATCGACCAACAAAAGCGTGCCGCGTATGATCAATATGGTCATGCCGCTTTTGAACATGGCGGTGGCGGTGGTGGTGGCGGCGCAAACTTTAGTGATATTTTTGGCGATGCGTTTGGCGATGTGTTTAGCGATTTATTTGGCGGCGGCCGGCGTGGTGGTCAACCTCGCGCTCAGCGCGGCGCAGATCTTCGCTACAACATGGAGCTTTCACTTGAAGAAGCCGTTCGTGGCGTAACCAAAGAGATCAATGTTCCAACTTACATTGGCTGTGACAGCTGTAATGGTAGTGGCGCTAAAGCGGGCACATCTGCGCAAAATTGTAGTACCTGCCATGGGCACGGTAAAGTGCGGATGCAGCAAGTTTTTTTTGCCGTAGAGCAGACTTGCCCTACGTGTCATGGTCGCGGGAAAATGATCAAAGATCCTTGTGGAAAATGCTACGGCAATGGCCGTGTGCAGACCAATAAGGTGCTGAGCGTTAAGATCCCAGCCGGTGTTGATACAGGCGATCGCATTCGCTTGAGCGGTGAGGGGGAAGCTGGCGAGTTAGGCGCTCCTGCAGGCGATCTGTATGTGCAGATGCACGTGCGTGAGCACGCAATTTTCTCGCGCGACGGCAATAATCTGTATTGCGAGGTGCCGGTTAGCTTTACCATGGCGGCGCTTGGCGGTGATGTTGAAGTGCCAACGCTTGATGGCCCTGTGAAACTGAAGATCCCATCAGAAACGCAGACTGGGCGCATGTTCCGCGTTCGTGGCAAAGGTATTCAGTCAGTGCGCGGTGGCGCTGTTGGCGATCTGCTTTGCAAAGTCGTGACTGAAACACCGGTCAACTTAAGCAATAAGCAAAAAGAGTTGCTGCGTCAGTTAGAAGAGAGTTTTGAAGGCAGTGCTGCTAATAAGCACAAGCCAAAATCGCAAGGCTTTTTAGCTGGTGTGAAAAAGTTTTTTGATGATCTAACACATTGATCATTAATAAATAAGAAAAAGCCGCAAATTATCACTTGCGGCTTTTTTGTTGAAATTCATTCTTTACAAAAGCCAGCATGTACTGTTTCCCGCGATGATTTCCCCTTTCCCCGTGATATTAGAGCGCTGTTGCTTTTCATCTATCACATAAGTGTGACAGCGGCTATCTTCATACGCCGTAGTTCCACTTTTTGGTGTAGCTTTAAGGGTATAGGCGTCGCCTGTTGCGCTGATCGTGTAGGTATATTGGGCCGACAATTTGCAGCTGCTGCAGTCAAGAGTATTGGGATAGACTTGATCTGCGGTAAATTTTTGCTCTAGCCAAACTTGTAGCTGATAAAGTCCAACCAATGCTTGCGAACGTTCACTTCTAAACAGATGCTCGCGATATCTCGGGTACACAATAGCGCCCAAGATAGCAATGACCACTAAAACCATGCTGATTTCTATAAACGAGAAACCACGCCCAAATGGCTTTTTTGTATTAAATGTAAACAAATTATGCAATCCATTGAAAGAAAAACGTTAATTAACAGATTATATAATATATTCAATTGTATAAATGATGGCGAATTTATCACGTGAATGCGGGAAGTGCCAAAATTGAAAAAAATAAAATGGAACGCTGCCAAAATTAAGGGCTTTAGCATGGCGGAGATGGTGATTGCCTTGATCATCATCGCCGTGATTGCTCTTATTGCGGTTCCTAAATTTTTATCAAATAAAGATTTCAGCCGTATTGAATTGTCGGTAGCTCAGCTATTTTCAATGTTTGAGCTTGCCTCAAATGAAGCGTTAAATAGAAGCAAAACTATTTACGTTCACTTCTTGCCGGTGAATGAGACAGAAGGGTGCTTCGTCGTCAATGACAGCAGTGATGAGCTAGATTCTTCTTATTGTGCAAAAAGTGAGCTCAATCAATCCAATTTTCTAAAATACAAAGACATGTATGTCGAGGTGCTATTGCCGGGCACCGGTCAGCTAAGCCCACTGTTTTATTTTTCAGGTGCTACTGGGCTGCCATCGAGCGATGGTGGGGTGTATTTTTATGCTTATGACGTATCTGAGAGTTCGGGCGTTAGTATGCGCCGTCACCAAGGGATAGTCGGATGCACGGATACACACGTAGTGATAGCAGGTTGGCCTTTATGCAGTTTATTCTAAAAAAAAGAAGTGGTTACACTATTATTGAGATGCTAGTTGCGCTAGTTGTAGGCTCATTAATTATTATTGGCGCGTTTTCTTTTTTCATTGTTATTGGAAAATTTACCAGCGAGCAGTTACTGCGTGATCAGCTTAATAGCAAGCTGAGTCATCTTGCTAGCGTTATTAGCCGTGAGTTGACGCGGGCGGGTTATTGCAATGATTGTACGGGAACAAACCCCTTTCTTCTTAAGGACAGTAAAGGCAATTTTTCTGCGGTTATGTTGGGTACTAGCGCTGTTGCAACGCAAGGTACTTGCGCACGTTTTGCCTATAATACTGATAACACAAGTGTGCCAACCGCTGTGGCAACTAATCATCGAAAGGGATTTCGCCTAGGGAAATCAGATTTAGGCAATAACACCATTGAAATGTATGCAGTATATTCAACTTCAAATAACTGGACTTGTACTGGTTCTCGTTGGCAAGACATGGTTGGTGACGAAATTACCATCGACACTTTTAAATTTGAGCGCACCATTCATCAAGCTGGTACAAATAAGCTGCAAAAAATAGTTGTAACTATTGGCGCTTTTTGGACTGAGGTTCCTTCGATATCGGATTCTGTGCAATTTACAGTTATACCTAACAATATAGATGGCTGATTTGTGAGGATATTTATGAAATTATCCAGATGTAAACAAAAGGGCATTGCTGTGTTGTGGGTAGTTGTCAGCATAGTGACTCTTACAGCGTTATTTATTTTTACAACGGTCAGTGTGACTCGCGATAGCGTGAAAAAAGTGCAAAATCACATACAAAACGAGCGCGCCCAAAGCTCGTTACAATCTGCTTTATTATGCGCTGCTACGACGTTTGAAACCTTATTAATAGCGCCTGATTTTGATGAACTTAATAGCGGAAGTAGCGTTTTTAGTCCTTGCAAGCTCTCTTCAGCAATCACTTTTTCCCTCTCTTTAAAAGGCACTGATTGGCTTTTGTCAGCAAGTAACGGTTTTTTAACTCGCGGTGTACTTTTAAGTCCGCGTACTGCGCCTATTTCCAGTTTTAATTCGGCAGGCTCGTTGTCATTTGATTATGGTACAGTCGGTGCTGATTGGACTGCAGCGCCAGGTGCGCCAATCAAAGACAGTGAGGGTCAGGATTACTTTGTTTGCAGCATGATAAATCTGCAAGGAAGCCTTATGTACAACGGCAAAAATAGCCCCAATCCTCTGCGTAACGGTAATGAAAGCTGTATTTCTGACTATCGTTCTGATGTCACCTACAGTAGTGATAAATTTCAAAAAGATGTGACGGTAAACGCCAATGACCAACTGCTTTTTGAGCTAGTTTTTAACACGGAAAAAAGTAATTGGCTGCAGGTGAAAAATTCCTTTGACACCGTATTGGTGACTGACACCGGTGAAAAAGTACAGGCCTGTGGTAAAGATATTAAAGCGGCTATCGATGCCGGAAGCAAAGCAGTTTGGGTGCAAGGCAATTGTCTTTTAGATGGCTTAGAAGAGGAGTGGCCAGATCTTAGCGAACAAGCGCTGGTGGTTATTCAAGATGGGGTTTTTGCTGGTGACGAATACGGATCAGGTGTGACAGCCGGTCTGCCTGAAAAAGCCTTTAATGTGAGTATTTATCAATTTATAACCTCTCCTTCCTCGACTCTTAAGTTTGACGCTGATTGGGGATGGAAATCGAAAAGCTGTGGCTCTACTAGCACTAACCCGCTCTATTCTATTTGTAATAAGGTGCCATCCAGCGCACGCACCCAATTTTCTTCTTTACCCTTTTATTTCCCCTATTCTGTTGCTTTTACTGGCAGTCTTATGATTGATGTGCCAAACAGTAACTCACTGATACCTTGGTATTCCAGTATTGGATATGACCGAAATCTTGCTCAACTGCCGCAAGGCGGAAGCTATGTTATAAAAAAAGGCAGTTTTCATGATATGCAATAAATTAAAATCTAATGGCTCTTATTATGCTGCAGCCCGCGGTTTTAGCTTACTTGAAAGCATGCTAGCGTTAGTGCTGCTAGTTGTTTGTTGCTATGGCTCTTTCGTTTTTTACCGCTATCTAGAAATAGAGCGCGCCAATAACTTTATGTGGCAAAAGGCGCTGTTTGTAGCACAAGAGCAGATCGCTGTGCTTAAGGCAGTTAATAGCGATACGGGTTGCAATGGTGAAAAGGCAGAATTTTCCTCTATTGAAACTTGTTTGCTGCCTGAAATTGCCGATTTTCCTTATACAACTACTATGTCAGTCATAAAAAACGTGCCCGACCCTGTAACGGGGGAAGCATTGGTGAAGTTTATTGATGTAAGTGTCGCGTGGACTGATCGCCGTAAGCAGCCACAACAGTTAACTTTGCAGTTTGCCGTTTCAAAACAGATGAATTTGTTTAAATAATCATCAATCAAACCTCTTTATGCAAATTTGTTGGCAAAAACGCTTGCCAATTGCAAAAAAATCCCTAAAATTCGCCTCCACTGACACAGTGCTGAAAAGACATTTTGTCAGTTAAATCAATAGGTTATTTTAAATCTCTTGATGCGTTATCGATAGAAAATGCAGCGAGAGAAAAAAATAAAAAAAGTGTGAACAACCTATTGACTTAATGTTCACATTGCGTAGAATGCGCACCTCGACAGACAAGGTAACGCCTTGAAAAGTCAACGCTCTTTAACAATTTGACCTATGCAATCTGTGTGGGCGCTCGTGAATGATAATCAAAAATATTATCAATGAACTGAGTGACCA
>JBOFXO010000440.1:0-1448 GCA_051654185.1 Vibrionaceae bacterium
GAGGGGGAAAAATACTTTACCGATCGGCGCGCATTGAGTGCATCCATTACGTTCATAAAAACCTCTAAATTTAATATCGGTTAAGCTTTATTTGCAGCCATACAATTGATCATTAGCCTTACCCTATGCGGATTTACTGCTTAAGTTGTAACTTTTGTATGGAAGGTAGAAAAAGCTTGCAGCAACTTGTTGAAATGGCAAAATAAATAAAAGCAAATTCATGCATATCTTTACTTTTAACCCAAATATATGGCTTGCGAAGGGTTTAACCACCTCTGTGGCCACTTTTCTTGCCAAAAATTAGCAAAATAGAGCCGGTTTTTTGTTTGTTAATTTTGTGCTTTTTTCGCTAAAAACACTTTTTTTAATAGATTTCAAGCGATTAATTTTCACAGTCCAACTTAGACAATAAAAGTAAGAGCTTTATCCCAATCCTAGCTGTTTTTAGCCAAATTACGCTGTGAATTTAACCTTGCGTTATTAATTTTGCTTGTCAATTTCATTCATATAACACAATATATAGATCTGCTCAGGCACAACTCAACCAAATGTTGTGCTTGATCTTTTTTTGTGGGCAATGAAGGTACTTGTATGAAATTAACAGTAATAAAACGTGATGGCACAAAAGTTGCGTTTGATCGCGATAGAATTCAAGCCGCTATTGAAAGCGCAGCACCAAAAACAACGCCGCAACTAGCAATCCATGCGCTTAATGTCGCACTTGCTGTTGAGCTTAAGCTGCAAGAGCAAAATCAAGGCGAAGTTGAAATCGCACAAATCCAGCGCCTGATCGAAAACGAACTCATGCAAGGCCCCTTCAAAGAAATCGCACGCTCCTACATCGAATACCGCCATGATCGCGATATTGCACGGGAAAAACAAAGTAAATTAACCAAAGAAATTGAAGGGCTTATACAAGAAAGCAATGCTGAGCTGCTTAATGAAAATGCCAACAAAGATGGCAAGGTGATCCCAACGCAGCGTGACCTGCTTGCTGGTATTATCGCTAAGCACTATGCCAAAAACTATCTTTTGCCTAAAGATGTCGTGCATGCACACGAATGTGGTGATATTCACTATCACGACCTCGATTATGCGCCGTTTTTCCCAATGTTTAATTGCATGCTAATCGATCTAGAAGGCATGCTAACTCAAGGGTTTAAGATGGGAAATGCGGAAATTGATACGCCAAAGTCAATTTCAACAGCAACAGCCATTACAGCGCAAATTATTGCTCAAGTCGCTAGCCATATTTACGGCGGCACAACGATTAATCGCATCGACGAAATACTGGCCAATTACGTGCGCGCAAGCTTTGAAAAACAGTTAGCGATTGCTAAAAAGTGGGGCATTGCAGATCCGCACGCATTTGCTACCCAAAGCACCGAAAAAGAGTGTTTTGATGCGTTCCAATCGCTCGAATATGAAGTCAATACGCTGCACACGGC
>JBOFXO010000441.1:0-1522 GCA_051654185.1 Vibrionaceae bacterium
TTTTCTTGCCCGCTTCAATGTTGCTTCCTGCATAGAGATCAAACAGTTTTGCATCGGTGATCAAAGCATTTTTTGTTTGCAAACAAGCTTTAACCACATGATCTGCATAAACTTTCTCATCAACTAGCACCGCGATATCTCGGCGATTTGCTGGAAATTTTGAAACAGCGCTGATCTGTGGCAACTTGCGTGAATTGATGGTATCCCATTCTAATTCAAAGACAAAAGTATTGCCGTTAAGATCAAACTTGCGTTCAAGCTCTGGATGCAGTGTGCCAAGATAGCCAACGAGTTTATCATCAGCATAAATGGCGGCAGTTTGACCAGGATGAAGCGCTGGGTGCTGACTTGCTTCAAAGCGGTAGCGTTTTTGATCAGAGCAAAGCTGCAAAATTGCTTCAACATCTGCTTTTAAGTCAAAAAAGTCTGCAGCTTTCGTGCGCAGATCCCAATGCTCTGCAAAACTGCCTGTTAACACGCCAGCGAGCATTGGCTGCTGACGAATACCATTTTCGGCTGTAGGATCAGGAATAAAGCGCAGGCCGCTTTCAAATAGGCGCAGGTGTGGTTGCTGACGTTTTTGATTATACACAGCGGTATTTAAAAGCCCTGGCCACAAGCTTAAACGCATGGCTGACATTTCAACCGAAATGGGGTTTGGTAAAATCAGTGGCTCAATATCGGGGACGATAAGCCGCTGCATATTGGGCTCTACAAAACTGTAAGTGATAGCTTCATAAAAGCCGCGCGCAACCAGCAGATCTCGCACGCGTTTTAGCGTAATTTGCGCTTCAGGAGCGGCGTCAATTTTTAGCCCTGCATAAGGCGTTTGCATCGGAATATTGTCGTAACCGAAAAAACGTGCCACTTCTTCGATCAAATCTTCTTCGATGGCCAGATCAAAGCGCCAAGAGGGAGCTTGTGCCTGCCAGCCTGAATCGGTTGATGAAATTTGACAACCAAGCGCGGTTAAAATTTGCTCAACTTGTGTTGTGGCAATGTGGCAGCCAAGCAGCGCGTCTAATTTTTCGCGGCGTAAAGTGATGGTCGGTTTTTGCTCATCGGCTAAATGATTGCTCTCAATAATTGTCGCAGGAATACCGCCGCAAACATCGATGATAAGCGCGGTTGCGCGCTCTAGCGCATCACGCTGCAATTTAGGATCGACGCCACGCTCAAAGCGGTGCGATGAGTCAGTGTGTAGCCCATAAATACGTGCTCGGCCGCGGATAGCATCCGGACTAAAATAGGCTGATTCCAACAAAATGTTTTGGGTAGTTTCACTAACCCCTGATGTTTGTCCGCCAAAAATACCGGCCATGGCGAGTGCTTTTTCATCGTCAGCAATGATCAGCGTGTTGCTTGAAAGCGCCACTGTGCGGCCATCAAGCAAGGTTAAAGATTCTTGCTCATTTGCCGTGCGCACGCAGATATTGCCAGAAATCTTTTCTAGATCAAACGCATGCATCGGTTGACCTAGCTCTAACATCACATAGTTGGTGATATCAACAATCGGATCAAT
>JBOFXO010000442.1:0-1228 GCA_051654185.1 Vibrionaceae bacterium
AGGGGCTCTTTTGTTGATATAGATGCTTGTTGCGCCAAGGTGTACTGGTATTTGTTCGTTCTCTGGTGTGAGCTGCAATCCGGCAACCGTTTGCGTAAAAAATTCTATTAATGATGGTGCTGGTGTGGTTGCTACGCGCTGTGTTTGCGTGTGAGCTGTTTGTTGAGTGGGCTGCCGCTCTTGGCGACTCTGGCGATATTGGGAGACGGGGAGGGTCTCAAAAAAAGTTCTTATTTGATGTGCAAGTAACCGCTCGGCAGGCACAGGTGCTTGAGGTGCGGGTGGCTGCTGCTCAATAAGCGCTTGTACAACGGGCTGTTGATATGCTGGATTGGCTTGGATCACCGACATTCTGTGCGGTGGCTGAGACGGCGTTTGTGCTACGACAGCAGGAAGGGCTGCGGCACCTGTTGCGGGGTGCTGTCTTGTATTTTGCGCTCCTGTTACAACAAGGTCGCAAGTTGCGGCAGCCGGTGCTGCGTTTGTCGTCTGTGCTGCGTTGCCGCTAACGGGAGGCTGCTGGCCAGGGGGTTGATTTGGTTGCATTTTACAATCCTGCATGTTGAGTGGATAGCAGCTATACGCAGCGCACGCACTTTGAATTTATTTGTGTTCACTTTTTTATGTCGAAGCTATTGCATGAAAGCGTTTTTTAGCGGCTTTTTCTGCTTTTTTATAAAAATTCTGGCTGAGCGCGATGGTATTTGCGCAGCCTTGATCTGTGTAAGATGATGAAAAATATCTATCTGTTTTTATGATGTTTTTACTGCAAAACTTTGTCTATTGTATAAATTGCTGGCAATCAGCCTAGTGAATAAAAGTGAAGCATTAATTAACCTGAGTTCGGGATAAAAGTTTTGAACTAAATGCTCTCCTTATGATCAGATCTTTCGATAATAAGAAACCTGATCACCCTAGAGGCCTATGCACAAGTTAGTGGAATTGTTTTGTGATGTTGATGATTTTTGTGCGGTTTTTATGCCTGAATGGGAAAAAACTCTGCTTGCAGATGGTACACGCAAGCGTCAACGTGCAGGCCGCATGACGATAAGTGAAGTTATGACCATAATCGTACTTTTCCATATGTCTAGCTATCGCGATTTTAAAAACTTTTATACCGGCTATTTGGCGCGTTTTTATAAATCGGATTTTCCTGATTTGCTCAGTTACAACCGTTTTATTGAAGTGATGCCGGCGGCATTAATTCCGCTATGCAGTTACTTTGCCA
>JBOFXO010000443.1:0-4789 GCA_051654185.1 Vibrionaceae bacterium
ACATTTACCAAGTGTTCGCGCTGACGGCAAATAATAATTGCGCGCAAATGTTAGCGCTTTGCCTTGAGTTTCGCCCGCAGCTGGTTGCGATGGCCGATCCTGCTGCGGCAAAGCTGCTACAAACGCAGCTGAGAAGCCATGATTGTGGCACGCGGGTGCTAAGTGGCAGCGCGGGGGTTTGTGAACTTGCCGGCCACCCGCAAAGTGATGTGGTGATGGCGGCGATAGTGGGCGCGGCAGGGCTTTACCCAACCATGGAAGCGGTTAAAGCGGGCAAGCGCATACTGCTTGCAAACAAAGAAGCGCTGGTGATGTCAGGTCAGCTCTTTTTGGATGCTTTAGTGCGCTATGGCGCAACGCTCTTGCCGGTTGACAGTGAACATAACGCTATTTTTCAATGCTTGCCGCCGGCTTTGCAAGATATTGCCGCGCAAGGTAAGCTTGCTGAGCATGGGATCAGCAACATTTTGCTGACCGGCTCGGGCGGCCCTTTTCGTTACACGCCGCTTGAGCATTTATCGGCCGTGACTCCCGAGCAGGCGCTTGCGCACCCTAACTGGTCGATGGGCGCGAAAGTGTCGATAGACTCTGCAACTATGATGAACAAAGGCCTTGAATACATTGAGGCGCGCTGGCTTTTTAATGCCAGTAAAGATGAAATTGAGGTGATCATTCACCCGCAATCGATCATTCACTCAATGGTGCAATATTGCGACGGCTCGGTGCTTGCGCAAATGGGTGAGCCGAGTATGTGCACGCCAATTGCTCATGCGCTCGCTTATCCTAAGCGCGTCGTAGCAGGGGTAAAAGCGCTTGATTTTACAAAAATTTCGCAGCTTACTTTTTTAGAGCCCGATTATTCGCGTTATCCGTGCCTTAAATTAGCGATGGATGCGTGTGATGCGGGGCAGGCTGCTACAACATGCCTAAATGCTGCTAATGAAGTTGCTGTGCATGCTTTTTTACAACAAAAAATTCGTTTTACGCAGATAAGTCAGATTTGCGAGCAGGTGCTAGCATTGCAAACTAATAAGGAACCTTATAGCATCGACGATCTCTTAGATATAGACAGTGCTGCTAGGCGGCAAGCTAATCAAATAATCAAAGGTATTTTATAAGATGGTCACGGCGCTGTGGAATCTACTCTTTTTTGTGATTGCGCTTGGCGCTTTAGTCACAGTGCACGAATTTGGCCATTTTTGGGTTGCGAGGCGCTGCAAGGTTAAAGTCGAACGTTTTTGTATCGGCTTTGGCAAAATTGTCTGGCAAAGAACTGCGCAAGACGGCACAAACTACGCGTTAGCGGCGATCCCGCTAGGCGGTTATGTGAAAATGCTTGATAGCCGTGTTGATGAGATTGCAAGCGAAGATCTTTGGCAAGCATTTGATAAAAAGCCTCTTTGGCAACGCAGCGCGGTGGTAGCCGCGGGCCCATTTGCCAACTTTATCTTTGCCATTGCTGCCTATTGGCTGGTGCTGATCTTAGGAGTGCCAGCGTTAAAGCCTGTGGTTGGTGAAGTTGCGCCAAGCTCGATTGCTGCGCAAGCTAGCATTACGCCAGGGATGGAAATTGTTGCAGTCGGTGATGTGAAAACCCTTGATTGGGAAGCGGTAAATATGCAGATGCTTGCGCACATCGGTGACGAAGCGCTCACGCTGAGCGTTAAACCTTCTGCCGCTGCTGCGCATACCTTGTCTAAGTCGCTGGATTTAAGCCACTGGACTTTTGATCCTGAAAAAGAAGCGGCCTTTTATGCACTGGGGATCACGCCGTTTTCGCCTAAAGTGACGACAACGATTGCACAGGTGGTAGAAAAAGAGCCGGCGGATCTCGCAGGGCTTCGCGCCGGCGACAAGGTCGTAGCTATTGATGATGAGCCGATAGAAACGTGGCAACAGCTGGTTGCTAAGGTGCAAGCTCACCCAAAAACACAATTAAAAGTTGCGATTGAGCGAGAGCAGCAGCTGCTAACCTTGACACTTGTGCCGCGCCTTAATCAAACAAAAGATGGCAGCGCGCAAGGCTTTGCCGGTTTTACTCCGCAAGTTGAGCCGTGGCCTGAGCACTATCGATTTACTTTGCAATATGGTGTGCTAGAGGCTATTCCGGCCGCAGTAGAGCGTACTTGGCAGCTGATGACGTTGACGCTGTCGATGGTGAAAAAGCTGTTTACGGGCGATATGGCGCTCAAAAATTTAAGTGGTCCAATTTCAATCGCCAAAGGGGCCGGCATGACCGCTGATTTTGGTCTTGTTTATTTTTTAGGCTTTTTAGCGTTGATCAGTGTTAACTTAGGGATCATGAATTTGTTACCATTACCCGTTTTAGATGGCGGACATTTGCTCTTTTTTGGCATTGAAGCTGTGGCACGCCGTCCTGTACCTGAAAAGGTGCAAGAAATGGGATATCGACTTGGTTCAGCCATTATCGTAATACTGATGGCCGTAGCAATTTTTAATGATTTTGCGCGGTTGTAACATTTATCTAGGAAAAGTCTGAGCAACAATGGCGATGAAAAAATTATTATTAGCACCACTTCTACTTGCAAGTTCCGTTGCGGCTGAACAATTTTTAGTGGAAGACATCCGTTTTGAGGGGCTGCAGCGTGTCAGTGTTGGGGCCGCCCTGCTTGCCATGCCAGTCCGCGTAGGCGATAGAGTCGCTGATCAGGATGTCGCGGCGGTGATAAAATCGCTGTTCGCAACAGGCAATTTTGAAAATGTACGCGTCGCAAAAAACGGCAACACGTTGGTGGTTAAACTCATCGAGCGGCCAACCATTGCAAACGTCTCTTTTTCTGGCAATAAAGCCATTAAAAAAGAGATGCTGACAGAAAATTTAGCTTCATCAGGGCTGCGTGTTGGCGAAGCATTAGATCGCACTGGCCTGTCAAAAATCGAAAAAGGCTTAGCTGATTTTTATTACAGCGTGGGTAAATATAATGCGCAGGTTAAGGCAGTTGTCACGCCGCTACCGCGTAACCGCGTCGATGTAAAATTTGTTTTTACAGAAGGGCCGTCAGCTAACATTCAGCAGATAAATTTCATTGGTAATCAGCGTTTTTCTGACAAAGAGTTGGCCAATTTATTTAAATTGCGCTCAAACGTGCCTTGGTGGAATTTTTTAGCAGACGATCAGTATCAAAAGCAGGCGCTGGCAGCCGATCTTGAAGCGCTGCGGGTTTTCTACCTCGATCGGGGTTATCTTAAATTTCGCATCGATGCGGCTAATATTTCGCTAACACCGGATAAACAAGGCGTTTACATCACCGTTAATATGAATGAGGGTGATCAGTATCGAGTCGCGGGCGTTAACTTTTTAGGCGCGAAAGGCGAACAGTACAACTCATTATTAACCATTAAAAATGGTGAAATTTATAACGGTGCAAAGCTTACCGCACTTGAAGACTCCATCAAACGCCATTTAGGTGAAAGCGGCTACGCATACCCTAAAATCGCCAGCTTTCCTGAGTTTGATGATGCGAAAAAAACCGTAGTGATCAATATCAATGTTGACGCGGGCAAGCGTATCTACGTGCGCAGCATTAATTTCAACGGTAACAATACCACTAAAGATGAGGTATTGCGGCGCGAAATGCGGCTTTTAGAAGGCAGCTGGCTGAATGCAAAAGCGCTAGAAAGCAGCAAAGATCGCTTAAATAGGCTGGGCTTTTTTGAAACTGTTGATGTGAAAACCTCGCTGGTTCCGGGTTTTGATGACCAAGTGGATGTCAATTATTCGGTGAAAGAGGCAAACTCAGGCAATGTCAATTTTGGTATCGGTTACGGCACTGAATCAGGGATAAGTTTCCAAGCTGGCTTGCAGCAAGATAACTTTGCCGGAACGGGAAATCGCTTTGGTATCAATGCGATGGTTAATAGTTTCCAGAAAAATTTAACCTTAGATTATCGCAACCCTTACTTTACCATGGATGGCGTAAGTCTAGGTGGGCAGATTTTCTACAACGAATTTGAAGCCTCTGACGCCAACATTATCGATTACACCGATAAAAGTTATGGCGCTTCTTTAACTTGGGGCTTTCCGGTCAACGAGCTTAACTATTTTGATTTTTCATTGGGTTATACGCACCGCTCTATCGAAAACTTAAGCGGCTATTACCAAATAGATAAATTCTTAGACTCGATGAAAGATAATGTGACCGGCAGCGGCGCGCTGCAAGTCAGTGATTTTGATGTTGCGGTGAGCTGGACACGTAATAATTTGGACCGCGGCTTTTTCCCAACTGCGGGTAATTATCAGCGCGCCTCGCTGAAAATGACCGCGCCAGGCTCAGATGCGCAGTACTTTAAGGCGCAGTATGACATTCGCCAATATCTGCCGATGACCGCATCCAACAATTTTGTGTTGCTGCTGCGAGGACGGCTTGGCTACGGCAATGGCTACGGCAGCAATGGCGATAATGATCATCTGTTGCCATTCTACGAAAACTTTTACGCCGGTGGTTTCACCTCCTTGCGCGGTTTTCGTTCGAACACCGCTGGCCCTCGCGCGGTCTATGACCAAGGTCAAGGCAACAACCCGCAGCTGATTGGCACCTCCGACTCGGTTGGTGGTAACGCAGTTGCATTAGCGAGTGCAGAGCTTATTGTTCCTACACCTTTTGTTGCAGAAAGTTTTCGCAACTCATTGCGCACCAGTGTGTTTTTAGATGCCGCCTCGGTGTGGGACACAGAATACGATTTACATAATGCGCAGGTGATAAGTGGCGGTCAGTATCTTTATGATTTTAGTGATCCTGCTAACTATCGCGCCTCGTACGGTGTTGCG